>CANRJW010000020.1 GCA_947631035.1 uncultured Bacilli bacterium | reverse complement strand
ACAAGATGGAGATATCCAATTAGCAATGTTAGTCGATGGAAAGATGCAAGAAGAGATGCCAAACAAGGAAGAAGAAAGTTATGCAGTAGAAGTAAAATGTGATAAAGGAAGCGGAAAATGGAATCAAGAAACATGGGGGGTCGAAATAACCGGAATAGAAAAAAATCAAGTAAGTTGTAACATAGAGTTTACCACACTAGAACAAAATAAAGCCATTGATTTTGAATATACGGGAAAAGAAGAAGCCATCAGTTTACCAAAAGGGAACTACAAGTTAGAAGTATGGGGAGCCCAAGGAGGTGTTGGTGGTAGTGCTGTTGAAGAAAAAGAAAAGCATGGTGGACTAGGTGGTTATTCAGTAGGTACTTATAGTATAGAAGAGGCTTCCATATTATTTGTTAATGTAGGTGGACAAGGAGTAAGCGGAAATTATCAACAAGATTTTATTTATAAAGGTGGATATAATGGCGGAGGAGACGGAGGTGCTGGAAGTGCAGGAAGAGAACAATATGCTTTTGGTGGCGGAGGAGCAACCCATATAGCTTTAGTATCAGGGCTATTGTCAACCTTAGAATCAAACGAACAATCCATCTTAATTGTTGCTGGAGGCGGAGGTGGCAATGGTTCTAGTGGACTTGGCAACAGCGGAAAATATCCACTTGGTGGTTCTGGCGGTGGATATAAAGGGGCGGATGGTTTAAATACGACGAATAATTCAGCCGGTATTTCAACAGTGTATATTGGAACAGGTGCTACACAAGAGGGAGGCGGATATAATAATGAAAAGAAAACTGAAGGAAAAGGTTCCTTTGGATTGGGAGGCAATTTTTATGATAGTTATGCTAAAGGCGCCGGAGGTGGTGGAGGTTACTTCGGCGGAGGTGGCTCTTCACGTGGCCATGCAGGCGCCGGAGGAGGTTCAGGTTACATCGGAAATAATCTGTTAACTAACAAAGAAATGTATTGTTATAAATGTGAAAAAAATGAAGATGTTAATACAAAAACAACATCTGTTGAAACTTCAAGTGAAGAAGCACAAAGCAACACACCTAAACTAGGGAATGGTTACGCTAGAATTACTTATTTAGATAATAATTAATCTTTTAAAAGTAGACTTTAATTTCCTATTTTGTTACAATAGTAATAGAAAGGATTGATAATTATGTCAAAAAGTACAGTCTATTTTACACGTGAAATTTCACCCGAAGCTTTAGTAAAAATGTATGAAAAATTAGGAGTAAAATTACCAGGAAAAGTGGCAGTAAAACTTCATTCTGGAGAAGATGGAAATCAAAATTATGTAAAACCTGAATTTGTTCAACAAATGATAAATCATGTCAATGGAACAGTTGTTGAATGTAACACTGCTTATGAAGGGGCAAGAAATACAACAGAAAAGCATGTTGCTTTGATGGAAAAACATGGTTGGAGTAAATATTTTGATGTTGATATATTGGATAGTGAAGGCGAAGATATCTTAGAAAATCCAAATGGAACAATTATCAAGAAAAATTTTGTTGGTTCTCATATGAAAAATTATGATTCTATGCTTATGCTTAGTCATTTTAAAGGGCATCCTATGGGAGGCTTTGGAGGCTCTATAAAAAATTTATCAATTGGTCTTGCTTCTAGTCGTGGAAAAGGTTATATCCATTCTGGTGGAAATGAAAATGCCAATTTCGGAGAAATTATGAATGGAGACCATGATTCTTTCTTAAAAGCAATGGCTGATGCTGCCAAAACAATTACAGATTTTTATAAAGATAAAGTTGTTTATATTAATATGATGGTAAATATGTCTGTTGATTGTGATTGCTGTAACGTTGCAGAAGATCCTTGTATGAAGGACATTGGAATATTAGTTTCATTAGACCCAGTTGCTCTAGATCAAGCTTGTATCGATTTAGTTTATAATTCTACAGACCCAGGAAAAGATCATTTAATCGAAAGAATTGAATCAAGAAATGGATTATTAACTTTAGAAAGTGCTGTAGAACAACAAATTGGCTCTCGTGAGTACGAACTTATCAATATTGACGAATCATTTTAGCGTTTGCTAAAATGTTTTTATGTCCCCGTAGTTTATTTGGATAAAACAAGGCCCTCCTAAGGCTTAGAGGACAGTTCGAATCTGTCCGGGGATACCAGTAAAAATAAAATTCCAATGGGAATTTTTAATAAAAGTAGATAGGGTGGAGGAAAAGAATGGAAAATGTTTATTTAAATGAATTTGGAGAAAATCAAAAAAAGGAAGAATATCGTAATGATATGAAGAACTTGAAAAGGTTTTTGGAAAGAACTTCTTGGTATAATCAAAAATTGATAGAAGGAGAAAGTATTACCAATATTTTTATTGAAACGGCTATTCTAAATGGTTTAGAAAGCCTTCTAGAAGAAGATAAATTTTGTGGTTTAAGTACTCCAGAAGAGATGATTCATATTGTAAACATGCATCCTTGGGTAGTTAAAATGATGGAAGAGGAAGTTTATGCTATGGCTTATTCTTACGGAAAATTTAAGGATGAAACAACCGAAATAGAACCGATTAATCAAATGTTATTAGAGATGAGAAAAAAGTAACATAGAGTGGGACTTTTCCAAAAGTTTCGCATATATGTTATTTTTTTATTTGTGTGACAGAAATACAAGCAAAAATTTTCTTACTTCATAAAATACTATCAAGAAAGGAGAAACTAAAACGTGCAAAGTAAGGAATATTTGAATGCTTATAATTATGTAAAACAAGCTAGAGAAAAATGCTTTCTTCCTAGTTGTTGTGTAAGAGCCTTACCTGGTCCAACTGGACCAACAGGACCACAAGGAATTCCCGGACCTGCTACCATTGAAGTAGCAGATACTCGTACGGCTTTACCTGGAGAAGAAGCATCGGTTTTAAATGTTGGAACTAATGAAAACGCTAGACTTGAATTTGTAATTCCAATGGGTCCCACCGGACCAACTGGCCCGATTGGAATTGATGGTGTAATGGGTGAAATAGGACCAACAGGACCTATAGGACCGACCGGCCCCACTGGACCTATGGGACCTAGTCAAACCATTCTTTTAGGAAGTGTAACGACAGTTGAAAATGGAGGTGAGGCATCCATAACCGATGTGCAAGAAGGAGATACTCATATTCTAGAATTTGCCATTCCTAAAGGAGACCCTGGAGAGATTGGCCCAACTGGCCCCACTGGACCCGCGGGAACGAGTATTACAATTCTTGGGTATTATCCAGATGCTGATGCTCTAAAAGATGCCCATCCAACTGGAGAAGTCGGCGATGGCTATTTGGTTGGGGATAATTTATACGTTTGGAGTGAAAATAACCAGTCTTGGAATGATGTTGGAGTCATACGTGGCCCAAAAGGAGAACAAGGGTTCCCAGGAGAGCAAGGTATCCAAGGGCCTCAAGGTGTTCCAGGCATACAAGGAGTTCCAGGAGAAATGGGACCTACTGGGCCAACGGGACCAACGGGACCAGAAAGAATTAGTGCTGCCTATTTAGTCACCTATAACGAATCCTACCCAAGTGATGGCTTTGAAGTACCGGCAGGTGCAACACTTCCTCTACTTAGAAAAGAGATTGATACAACATCGATTATTACCTTGAACCAAAGTAAAGTTTCCTTTAATAAAGTAGGGTATTACTTTGTATCATTCACCGTTAATGCTTATGCAAAAAGTTCTACCCCTTTTGATAACACGAAGGACTATATTTCCGTGGGATTTCGCCGTACCAACACCGATAATGTTTATGTTGGGGCTAGCAAATGGATTTACAATAGTGAGCAAAGTACCCTTACTGCTATAGGTATCCTTTCCGTTAATGATACAAATGCCACTTATGAATTAGCTAATTTAAGTTATAACCCCCTTTATTTGATTACTCCCTTTATAAATGATATTGATACCAATTCCTATTTTGCTAATTCAACGGTAACTCTTTTTATAGAATACTTAGGAGCTTAACGATTATTTTTCGAAAAAATGCAGTCTTAAAGGCTGTGTTTTTTTGCACGCTTTTTTTCCTTTTTCATATCCTATACAAGTAGGTGATTTCTCTACTTGCAATTTAGAATACTTTATTATAAAATGTTAATGGTTCGCCTGCGAACTAAAGGAGTGCTTTATGGAAAACCAAGAATTTAGTAAAATCCTTAAAGATATTAATCTTTCTTTATTTAAAGTGATTTCAAAACAGAATAAAGCCTTAGGAATTGAACTAACCCCCATACAAGGAACGATTATTTTAGGGATTGCCAACCATAAAGAAGCCTTGTGTCAAAAAGAGATTGAAGAATTTGTCTCTTGCAATAAGTCTACTTTATCTTCTATCTTAGATACAATGGAAAAAAGGGGACTTATAAAGCGAAAGACAAGTGATTGGGATACGCGAAAAAAAATAATCTTGTTAACGGAAAAGTCTAAAAAATTCATTAAACAAATTGAAAAAGATCGTATTAAAACCGACTCTTTATTGATGCAAGGAATCTCTTTAGAAGAAAAAGAACTCTTAATCAAAAATTTAAACCAAATCTTACATAATTTAGAAAGGATGATGTAAAAATGCTAAAGTTATTTAAAAATTTGACAAAAAAAGATGCATTCTATATTTTAATTTGTATCATTTTGATTGTCTTTCAAGTATGGTTAGAATTAAAAATGCCCGATTATATGAGTGCAATTACACGTTTAGTCGAAACAGAAGGTAGTCCAATTGGGGAAATTTTGTTGAATGGTGGCTATATGCTACTTTGTGCTTTAGGAAGTTTAGCTTCTGCGATTATCGTTGGTTATTTTTCCACCCATTTAGCTTCTAATTTTTCAAAAACACTACGTAATAAGCTCTTTACCAAAGTCTTTCAATTTAGTACAAGGGAAATTAAAGATTTTCAAACGAGTAGTTTAATTACGCGAACCACCAATGATATTACCCAAGTCGAAATGTTACTCATGATGGGATTACAAATGATGGTCAAAGCTCCGATTATGGCAGTATGGGCTATCTTTAAAATTTTAAATAGAGGATTAGAATGGAGTTTACTAACCGGCGTATGTGTGCTTATTTTACTAAGTACGGTAGGTATTCTTATGATAATTGTCTTGCCTAGATTTGCACGTGTACAAAAATTGATTGATAAAATCAATGGCGTTACACGAGAAAATTTAACCGGTATTCGTGTCATTCGAGCTTTTAATGCGGAAGAGTTTCAAAAAAATCATTTTGAAACAACCAATCGTGATTTAACCAATATGCAACTCTTTAACCAAAGATGTTTTGCGGTTATGCAACCTATTATGATGCTTATTATGAACGGACTTACTTTAGGAATTTATTTTATTGGGGCTTATTTAATTGAAGGAGCCACTTTGGGCTCTAAAATTACCGTCTTTAGTAATATGGTCGTATTTTCAAGTTATGGTATGCAAGTCATTTCTTCCTTTTTAATGCTAGCCATGATTTTCATGATTTTACCAAGAGCCAGTATTTCAGCGAATCGTATCAATGAAGTTTTAATGAAAACAGAATCCATAAAAGAAGGAACATTTGATGGAAATACCAAGGAAATAGGTACAGTTGAATTTAAAAATGTTAGTTTTAAATATCCGGATGCAGATGAGTATTTACTAAAAAATATTACGTTTAAAGTAAATAAAGGAGAAACAATTGCTTTTATTGGTTCAACGGGTAGTGGAAAATCTACTTTAATTAATTTGGTTCCAAGGTTTTATGATGCAACGGATGGCGAAGTTTTAATTGATGGTGTAAACGTAAAAGACTATCAAGCAGAAGCCCTTAATAATAAGTTAGGGTATGTTCCGCAAAGAGCGGTCCTTTTTACAGGAAGTGTTTATGATAACGTCAGTTACGGAGAAAATGGTAAAAAGGCTACGACGTTAGAAGAGGTTAAAAAAGCAATTGATGTGGCTCAAGGAAGCGAATTTGTTTTAAAAATGGATGGAACGTATGATGCTCATATCGCTAGAGGGGGAACCAATGTTTCCGGAGGCCAAAAACAAAGATTATCGATTGCTCGTGCCATTGCTAGAAAACCAGAAATTTATATTTTTGATGATGCCTTTTCTGCTTTAGACTATAAAACCGATGCTACTTTAAGAAAAGAATTAAGACGTCATACGAAAGATGCTACCATTTTAATTGTTGCCCAAAGAATTGGAACAATTTTAAATGCCGATAAGATTGTGGTTTTGGATAATGGAAAATGTGTGGGAATGGGAACCCATCAAGAGTTATTAAAAAATTGTGCAGTTTATAAAGAAATTGCTTTATCACAACTTTCAAAGGAGGAATTAGAAAATGCCTAGACCAAAAAGATATGTGGGAAATGAAAAATCAAAAGATTTTGCCGGTTCCCTAAAAAGATTGATTAAAAATTTACAACCATGGAAATTTCTGATGGTTTTAGCCATTGTTCTTGCTTTTGTTAGTGCCATTATTGCTTTAAATACCCCAAAATTATTATCTTCCTTGACAGATAAAATTGCTCTTGGTATTACTCCAAAACAAGAAAAATTACAAGAAATTGCCGAGAAAATTGGAGCGAATTTTCAAGAAGAGAAGATGCTAGAAAAAACACCTTTGGTTTTAGCCTCTACGGAGATTTCCGAAGCAGAAAAAATAAACTTTACTCTTGCTTTAAAAGAATTGAAAAAACAGGAGAATGATGGAAACGCCATGGAAGTTTTAAAAACGATTCCAGATTCTATTCTAACGATTCTTTTAGAAGAAATAAAACTGGAAGATACAACGATTCCGGTAGAAGACCAACTCCAATTTTTACATACGATGGCAGATACTCAAGAAGAAAATTTTCTAGATAAGATGGATGCTCTACCAAGTTCGATTGCCCATCTTGTTAAACCTAGTATTGCTATCGATGAAGTAAAAACTTTAGCCATCTTTATTGGAATTTTGTATCTAATTAGTGCGCTTTTCCATTATATTGAAAACTTTTCCATGACAACAGTTTCCAATAAATTTGCTCAAAAGTTAAGAACCAGTATTAGTAATAAAATTAATACATTACCATTAAGATATTTTGATAGGCATGAAACCGGAGATGTTTTATCTAGAGTTACCAATGATGTTGATATGATTGCTCAAAACTTAAATAATAGTTTAGCAACCTTAGTGACCAGTATTACCATCTTTATTGGTTCAATCGTCATGATGTTTACGACAAGTGTTCTTTTAGCTATCACCGCCATTTTATCAAGTTTAACCGGTTTTGTTTTTATGGCACTGATTTTGAAACATAGTCAAAAATACTTTATAAGACGTCAAGAAGAATTAGGGCATATGAATGGTTACATTGAAGAAATGTATTCCGCTCATTCTATTGTCAAAACCTATAATGGAACTAAAAAAGCCGAAGAAGAATTTCATATCCTTAATGATAAATTGTACGATGCCAATTGTAAAAGCCAATTTTTATCTGGTTTAATGATGCCCATTATGAATTTTGTCGGAAATCTTGGGTATGTAGCGGTTTGTATTGTTGGTGCCGTATTGGTTTCTAAAAACGTGATTACGTTTGGTGTTATTATTGCTTTTATTGTTTATGTTCGTATGTTTATCAACCCTTTAAATCAAATGGCCCAAGCAATGAGTGCTTTGCAAGGAACGGTTGCTTCTGGAGAAAGAGTATTTGAATTCTTAGATGAAGAAGAGTTAAAAGATGAAAGCAATTTGACAAAACATTTAGATAAAGAAAAAGTAAAGGGAAGTATTGAATTTAAAAATGTTCGTTTTGGTTATGATAAAAGTAGAACGATTATCCATAACTTTAATGCGAAAGTAAAACCAGGAGAAAAAATTGCCATCGTGGGTCCAACCGGTGCTGGAAAAACAACCATGGTGAACTTACTTATGAAGTTCTATGATATCGAAGAAGGAGATATTCTAATCGATGGGGTCTCTATTCATGATTTAACTAGGGAAAATGTTCATGAATTTTTCTGTATGGTTTTACAAGATACCTGGTTGTTTGATGGAACGATTGAAGAAAATATTCGTTTTAATCAAGAAAACGTCAGTGTTGAAGAAATTTGGGATGCTTGCAAAGTAGTGGGAGTCGACCACTTTATTAAAACATTACCTGGTGGATTAAATGCGAAATTAAGTGACAATGATACCGTAAGTAGTGGTCAAAAACAACTCTTTACGATTGCACGCGGAATGCTTGAACATGCGCCTTTCTTAATTTTGGACGAAGCGACCAGTAATGTGGATACGAGAACAGAAGAAATGGTTGGTAAAGCCATGGATACTTTAATGGAAGGCAAAACATCCTTTATTATTGCCCATCGTTTAAGTACCATTAAAAACGCCGATTTAATTTTGGTCATGAACGAAGGCGATATTGTGGAAACCGGTACGCATGAAGAATTGATGCAAAAGAAAGGTTTCTATGAAAAATTATACAATAGTCAATTCGAAAGTTTTTCTTAATCATAAAAAATGTTACTCGATTTGAATAACATTTTTTCTTTGTAAGTTTTCGGAGACTCCTGCGCCGGTATTCGGGTATTTAAAGGAGTAGAGTAAATCAATTCCATAAAGGAGTATTAAAGTGATGCATAAACCCACTTTGATATTCTTTGGTATTTTTATAAATACACTATCTAAAAAAGGCGCCAGGTAATAGATAAAAAAGATACCACCAATACCAAAAGCAAGTAAACCTTCTAGGCAAATACGTCCATGAAGATTTAAGAAAAATCCATCATAATCCCACCATCTTGCATGCTTGAATGTTTCTAAATACCAAGCCGTACCATATTCTAAAACTCCACACAGAATCATGACGAGCACAAAAGTTAAAACCGGTTGTTTGCGAAAACGTTTTAAGGAAAGTAGAATTAAAAGTAATCCCCAACCATAAATATGCAACCAAGGTCCGTGTAGGGTTCCACGATTGGCAAAGAAACCATATTGAAATAAATTTAAACCCACTTCCCAAAGCCAACCAATAATGGATGCCGTAAAAAACATTAAGATATAAGAAGTAAGACTGTACTCTTTATTATAATCAGTGTTTAGCCATTTTTTACTTTTTTTAATCGGATACAGATAACTTTGGTCGGGATAATAATCAGCAACCTGTAAAAGTTCTTGATCTTTTAAAGCATCCGTATTTAAGATTTTATTTTTAATTCCTTCTTCTCGTATTTTAAAATAATAATTGGCTAAGCAACATTCTTTATAAGGACCAACATACAAAACACCTAGAAAATGTAGGGTACAAATATCTAAAAGAGTCCAACCTAAGAAAGACAAATCGAACTTAAAAAGTTCCCATTTATGATTTTTCATTAAATCCCTTGACAAGCGAAGGACATCTTTTCTTTTAATTCCTGGGTTTTCAGCTAAAAGATAAGGAACAAGTAAAAATTGATAATGCACAATAAATCCACCTATAATTGTAAAATAGGAAAGAAATTCTAAAACGGTTTTATAAAACATTGTTAAACTAATATTTTTGAGTTTCTTCACGCGATAGGGAAAAAAGATACGAGGAAAATTGGTTTTTTTATGATTTTGATTTTCTAGGAAAAAACGTTTTTCTCCGACAATTAAAACATTACGAATCAAAAACCAATAAAGAAAAGAAAGAAGAGCTCCTACGAAAATAATTAAACTTTGCCATAAATGATTATGGAAAAGAAGTTGATTGAAGGAATTTAAAATGCCAAAAATAAAACTTCCCGAAGTGGTGACATTATTAAAAATATTAGCAAGTATTCCTCTTGTTGGTTTATAAGAAAAAATCGAAAAGTGAAAAGTTCTCTCAAGAGTCTCTCTTAAAATATCAGCATTAAAAGAAAAGTTAAAAGGAGTATGAAACTTAAAAGGAGGTAGGGCGATGCGACTGTTAAGGATGTGAATGGTTCCTAAAGCAATCATCATGAAAAAGAGAACAGCAACAATCCGATAATAATTTTGTTTGACAGTTTTTTTGGCTTCCTTTTTAATCTTTTTTCGATTCATAAACATCCCTTCAATTTCTTAAAACCATACTAACTTTTTTTCCTTTTTTTGTCAAATTTAGCATTTATTATAATGTAAGGAAGTGACGTTTTGCATACACTATTGGATTATTTAAAAGAAAAAGGAGATATTTCTTTTTTAGAGGAACCTCTTAATGAAGTGGATAGTTTGATTTTTTGTGCTTTTTCCTATTTTTCTATTGAAAACATGATTAGATATGAAGAAAAGATTACCCTACAAGACCTTTATAGGCGTTTTATTGTTACGCCCAATGATGCCAAACCCATCGAGAAAAAATTATTTACACTGTTAAGTGAAAGTAAACGTTTTCAAGATGTTTACATTACTCTTTATTTTAATGAGGTTGATACTGTAAAGGAAATGCAGATTGCCGGAGTGACTTTTCTTCTTCCGAATGCTATATTTGTGGCTTTTAAAGGAACAGATGGTTGGATTGGTTGGAAAGAAGATTTTCATTTAAGTTATCAAAAATCCATTCCGAGTCAACAAAGAGCACGAGTTTATTTAGAAGAAGTTTTATCTAAATTTTCCGAAACTGTTTACGTAGGAGGACATTCTAAGGGAGGAAACCTTGCCTTATACGCGAGTCTTTATTGCCCACATTTTGAAAGAATCAAACGCATTTATAATTTTGATGGTCCAGGATTTCAAGAAGAATTTGTTGAAAGTACTCTTTATCAAAATCGCAAATCTAAAATGATAACGTATTTACCAAAAGCCGGAATTGTTGGCAATCTTTTTAATAAAGATATGGAAATTGTTCTTGTAAAAAGTAAGCAGTTTGGTATTCTTGCTCATGATTTATATTCTTGGATTATCGAAGACAACCATTTTTTGTATGCTAAAGTGTTAGATGAACAAGCAAAACAATTAAGTAACCAACTAAATTCCATGATTGACAACTTATCAAATCAAGAAAAAGAAATCATCGTCCGTTTTGTCTACGATATCCTGGATTCTTTAGAAGTTCCCAATTTAATAGCAGAAATAAAAAAGAAAATAAAGAAATATTCCTTTACTTTAAATGATCTTTTCCATTTAAAACGCATCTTGCCCGTTTTATTACAGTTTGTCAAAACATTGTAAAAAAACTTCGAATATATTCTTGCTATTTATAAAAATAGGTTTATAATATTAATGCATTTAAGCACTTTGAAAGGAAAGTTGTTATGAACGTAGGTTTAAAAAAATATAACATTAATGATTACTATTTTGCTGAAATAAAAAATAAAGAAGCTGATGTGACTAAGCAAGAACTCTATACGACCATTCTTTTAAAAAAAGGCGATACGTATGTGGATTTACAATTTCCTTTTAAAACCTTTACAGAAGAAAATCAAGATGTAAAAAAACAAATGGTGATTACTTGGATTTATCCCATTATCGGTTTTTTAATTCAAACTAGATTTAAAATTTCTGATTCTTGTGATTTTAGTCCGATTCAAATGTTAAGTTTTTTTTATAAAAATAAAAATGCTTTGTTGTATCAAGCCGTTTATTTACATTCAATTCAATATGATGTCTTTGAAAGAAATGAATTAAAAAAAGATAGAAGATTAAGTTAAATGAATTCTATCTTTTTCTTTGGTTATTTTGGTTTCATAAAATTTTTTAAAAGCCTTATATAAATAGAAAGCATCTTGACTTCCAATGATTTCTTTAGACCCATGCATAGCCAGTTCTCCAAGACCTAAATCAATGGAATCAATACTGACATGTCTTAAGTTAATCCCCGAAAGTGTGCTTCCACTCGATAAATCATTTTTTGTAACGTATTCTTGATAAGGAACACGCGCTTGTTTACAGATTTCCTTAAATAAAGAAGAAGTAATGCTATCGGTGGTAGAAGTCTCATCTCGAGAAATCACAATTCCTTTGTTTAAGAAGGCTTCATTGTTGCAATCGCTATTAGCAGGATGGTTTGGATGGGTGGCATGTGTATTATCAGCACTTAAAATAAGTGAATTGCTAACCATCTTAGAAATATCTAGTTCTAAATCGGCGCAGATTCTTTTTAACGTATCCATCAAGAAAGAAGAATCAGCCCCTTCTTTCGTTAAAGAACCAATTTCTTCACTATTAAAAGTACAAAAAATATTAAGAGCATTTCTTTTTTTAGCATCAAGAAAACTTTTTAAAGCCCCAAAGGTACAAGTTAAATCATCAATACGCGGAGAGAGAATCATTTCTTCATTTAAACCGAAGAGTAGAGGTTTACTTGTCGCATAAAGAAATAAATCATAATCACAAATTTCTTCCTCTTTTAATTTTAATTCTTTTTTTATAAGGTCTTTTATAGGGTCTTTCTTTTCTTTTAATGAAAGAATAGGCATCATATCAATTTGATCATTTAAACTTAAATCGGTATTTGCTTTTTCATTTTGATGGATACAAACACTAGGAATACAAAGAAGCGGTTTTTTTAAATCGATAATTTCTTTATAAAAGGTATCTTTCTTTTTATAGATAACACGTCCGGCGATGGAAAGTGCTTCATCCAACCAGGCATAGTTCAGTAATCCCCCATAAGGCATGACATTCATTTTTAAATAGTTTTTTTCATACAAAACATTTTTAGGTTTAATTAAGAAAGCAGGAGTATCCACATGAGTACAAGTAATGTTAAAAGCATCACTTTTTCCCGTAGTAAAAGCAATTAAAGAAGAATCATTTCGAGTAACAAAATACTTGTGATTGATTTCTAAATGCCATTCTTGATTTTCTTCTAATTCTTGAAATTGTTGTTCTAGTAATCTTTTTTTAATTTCTTGTATACCGGTAAAGGCACAAGTTGCTTGTTCAATAAAGGCAAATAATTCTTGATTGTATTGTTTATTATTCATGAATATCACCATTTTTAGTATGAACAAAAGAAAAAAAGATATTAGCAAACTAACATCTTTTTTAAGTTAATTTAATTTTTTGACAATAATTTCCGTATTGGTAGCATTACCCGTATCAGCAGTATCTGTTGCCGTCAAAGTAAGTTGAAGGACACTTGTTTCTTCTATGTTGGCTAAGACTTGACCACTTAAGGTTGTTGGAGTTGAGGCAGTTACATTTGCACTAACCGAACTATTTGCAATCGGCGTTCCATCATCCGTAACGGCCAAAGTGACATTACCACCAGTCGTTAAATTTAAAGTTGTTTTATAATTGATTTCATAAATACCCGGTTCATTTAATGTTAAATTATTACTTGCCGTATCATAAGTAACATTTAGGGCCGGTAATTCTGTATCAAGTCCGATTGAAGATGGGGTATTTTGAGTTAAATTTAAAGTGTCTGTTGCACTTTCTAGACCACCAAAGGCTGTTAAACCAACGGCTTCAGGTCCAGTAGGTCCTTGTGGGATGGTAAAATTAAGCGTGTAATTTCCGTCCGTACCATCAATGGTTACCGTGGCATCGCTATCTGGCAAACCTGTATCCACTGTTCCCACTTCTAAAGTAGGAGCAGGTCCAGTTTCACCCGTTGGTCCCGTAGGCCCAGTTGGTCTTCAGTTAAAGTGGCACATGTTCAATTTGTAAGTAGTTTATTAAGATTTGTTTTATGTTTTATACTTGATTTTTTCGCTTTATTTGGTTAAAAAATATTTATAGTGGGTTATATCGTTAATTTGATTAAAGTCTCTCAGAGGGGTTAAAAATCGCTAAATATACTTTTATTTTTAATTCTTATGATATAGTCTTTAAATAAAGGATTACAGGTGTTTAATAATTCCATTTTTAGAAATGGAATTATTGTTGAACACTTGTTAATTGTTTATTTAAAAGATTAATACAAATCTATTATACTTGTTTAATAATTATTATTGTGTTTTAATTAAAACTAGAGGTGCAGAGAGACGAAAAACGAGGAGATGGTATAATGAACTTGTATGAAATAATAAAGTATAACCTATTAGAAATATCAACACCACTAGCAATATTCAAGTATAACACTACATTTAAAACCTATGAAATTAGCATGCACTTACTAAAATGTTTATTAATTCAAGATAAAAATGATTGTTTAGAACATTGGGAACATAAATTATATACATTATTACATTCATTACCAAGGCTAAAGCATAACAAATACCCAAGTTATAAGATGTTAAAGTCATTAACAATTGATTATTTAAAATTAGACTTTATAAATGATATTGATAATAATATAGCAGATATGTGTGAGGAAGAAAATATAAAAGTACCACCATATAATGGTGAATCGCTATGTAAATGTATTATTAACTATTATGATTGGTTAGCAAAAGAACTATCACTAAAAGGTAGTGTATCATTCCAGTTAATAAAAGCAGAAATTAATAACTTAATATATGAATATAATAATTCAATAATGGTAGGAATTTAATATATCAGAAGAAATAAAATACTTGAAAATTTGCATATTATACTACAAAGTGTTTTAATTAGGTTTAGAGGTGAAATATATGAATAATTTAGCGGATAAAATAAGTCATTTACCAATTATAAATGCACATTTTTTCCCAAACTTTAAAAAATTTACTAATATAGAAATGAAAAATCTTATAGGAAAGAATATATGTTTTAAAATGAAAGATAATAATGAAGAAATATTGGGAGCTAAAATATATAATTTTCAAAATAATCAAATTTTTATGTGCATACATAATATATTTTTATTAGATTCCAAATTGTCAACTTGGAACGAAGAAGAAATAAAAGAAGCCTACGGTCAGTATATTCCTATTGAAAAAATAGAAAGTTATGCAGTAATGGAACAATTTACTAAAGAATGTTGGGAACTATATGATGAAAGACTCGAAAATCAAGTTTGTGAAATTACAAATTTAAATAATATGACAATAAAAGCATTCATTTATGGTTGTGATGGTACAAATATTAGGATATTTTATAAATCAAAAGAAAAGAAAATAGAAAATACTACATATCCATTATACTTATTAAAGGGAATAAAATTAACTTAAATAGATTTTTGTTAAAAAAGTGTTGCAATTCAATTTTTTATATGGTAACATATTTTCCGTTAAAAGGTCCAGCCTAGATTTTCAACCAGATAACGAGAGGGAAACTCATGTAAAAGCATTAATAACAATCATAATAATAATCAGAAGAAGAAAAAAAGAAAGAAAATGAAAAATTAAAAGAAAAAGAAAAATTCAAATTAAATGAAAAAATTCAATTAAATGAAAAAGAAAAATTAAAAGCGTAACACGAGAATTAAATTTAATTTTCAGTTATATCAGTTAAAAAAATATATTCCTTATTGATTACATAATAAAATTATATAAGGGGTATATTTTTATTTTCAAAAAAGGTCCATAAATCGTTCACATTTGTTTTAATATCATTAGTTGATATTTATACTAATTTTCATATTAAAATGCTCATTTGGGCTAAAAATGGTGTATTTTGGTGGTTTATAGGTAAAAACCATATTTTTATATTAAGAAAGGATAAATTTTATGAATCAATGGTATATAAAAATTCAAAATAAATTAAATAATAAAACTATAACTATTTATGAGAATGGTTTAGTTTATGGTAATATTAAAAATCAAGTTATTTGTCAATTATCATCTTCTAATTTAACTAAATTAAAAAAATTAATCGAAGAAAATAGATATATGTTTAAAAAATTAGGATATTATAATGAAAAATTAAATCCATTTATTTTAAGAGTAAATAATCAAAGTAGAAAACATAAAAATATAAAAATTGTTGGTTGGTCTCAAATGAAAAATATTTTTAGGATAATTTTAAGTGAAGATTTAAATACAAATGTTTTTGAAGATTTTTTAGATAAGTCTTGTATTTAAATTTTTTTTGTGTTTAATTATAGATAACAAACACTTAAATAACCCCCTTTTTTTGATATATAAAATGTTTAAGTTAAATTATTTATTATCAATAATTCCTTTTACATATGCATTAACTAATTCTTTTTCTTTACTAGATAAATTTTGTATATTATATATTAATAAATTTGTATTATGGTCCAAATTTTGTAATTCATCTACTTTATTTAGTGTATTAGTTCTATCTAATAAATAATCAATATTACAGTTTAAATAATCTGCTATACTAATCAATGTAGGTAAACTAGGAATTTTTTGCCCATTTATATAAGCATTAATTGTTGAACTACTAACTTTTGCATTAGTAGCTAATTTTACTATTGATATATTTTTTAAGTCAATAATTTTCTTTAAATTTGACATAGTTATTGATTCTTTTATCACTTTGTAATTTTCCCGATCATTAATTCTCATAGTTATTCACCTATAATTAATTTTATCAATTCTGTAACAATTAATTTTACACTACAAGGCTTTTAAAATGGTTTGACAATATACCAGAGGTATAATAAAATGTTTCTAGAAGGAGTAATTAATTATGGAATTTAGTGAATATTTTAAAAATAGTATGGAATTTAATTATTTAAAAAACTATTACAATTCAAATGATATTGCCAAAGTGTTTGGAATACAAACATTTGAAATAAAACATAGTAATTTTTTAAAATATGTTTTTGAACCATCAAATAATGATATTTTAGAATATTTTCCTATTAAACAGCTATTAAAATTAATTCAAAATCATATAACAGACGATTCGGAGTATAAGTTTATATTAGGTGTAGATTTTGATAAATCAGTAATAAATAATGTACATATAGCAAGAGAAGAAAATAACATTGATTTATTAATAAGATTAGAAGTTAATCAAACCAAATATATAATCGTAATTGAAAATAAAATAGAAGCATCAGAACGAGAAAATCAATTGTATGATTATAAAAAATTAATAAATGATAAATATTCTTCAGAGTATAATAAAATTTTTGTATTGTTACATCCTAATTACGAACAAATAAAAAAATTTGATTCTAATGAACTATTGAAAAACTCTGCTATAAAAAATAATTATATTTCTATAACATATCAAGATATTTATGATATTTTAAACGAATATGCTCATTTAGTTAATTCAGAAAAGAAAATTTTATTAGAATCTTATATTCATGCTTTATCTTGCTTTTTTTCAAATAATTTATGTGGTTTAATCATTAATAATACAGAAAAAGTATATCTAGAAAAATTATTTAATGATTCTAAAATGAAAGAATTTTTAAAAAATGTTTCTTTAAGATTAGAAGATGCTTTAAGAGTTTATAATGAAAATAAAGATATATTTAATATCTTATTTAGAAAATATACAATTCTTAAGAATTTTGATAATACAGATGAAATTATAAAAATAATAAATCAAATAATAGGAAATAGAAAATATTTCTTAAATAATCAAGAGTATAATTCTATTTATTCTTTTGTTTATTCACTTATAAATGATATAGTTTTGAACGAAAAAATAAGTACAGTAGACGACTTTGGAAACGAATTAAAATTACGATTAATTGGTGTTGAAAATAGTCCGACAAATTGGATTATTCATTCTATGGATGATAAGTTACAAAGTGTTCCGGGAGGATATATAGACACACCTATAAAAATTGGAAATGTAAACTATTATTGTGCTAAATGGTTGGGGTATCCCCTATTAGTAGAGTTATGTGATTTGGTTATTAAAAAGTTTCCACGATATAAAGAAATTATTGAAATATAAAGAGGTGTAAAATGAAAAAAATTAATCCAAAATATTTAATTATAATAAGCTATGTTGCTCTAGCAATTATTATTATAGCATTAATACTAGCTTTAATTTTTGATAGAAAAAAACAAAATAATGAATATGAACAACCCATACAACTAAATTCATATTTGATTGTTTCTATTAACCCTAAAGTAATGTTATGTTTAAATAACAATACTATACTAGAAATTTATTCTTTAAATGATGATGCTACAATATTTACGAATGATACTCTTAAAGGATTAAATTTAGAAGAAGGCCTTGATAAGATTATTAGTATAGCTTCAGAAAATGATTACATACATGAAGATACGAAAATAGATATTTCTACTTATGGAAATGAAAATACAGAAAGTGATAAGAAATTACTAAGTAATGCAGAACAAATAATAAAAAATCATGGAATTGATGTTAATATTTATAATTTAAATGACGAAGAAAAAGAAGAAATTAGTAGCAAACTAAATGAAAATACTCAAGATAATACTATTCAAAATGAGGACAATTCTTTAGATCAAGATACAAATGAAAATAACATGTCTAATAATTCAACAACAACTAATTCTAATAATAATTCTCAATCTAGCAATTCTAATAAGAATAACAATTCACAATCATCTAGCAATTCTAATAATAAGAATAATAATGATAATAATTCTCAATCATCTAGCAATTCTAATAACTCAACATCTAGTAAAAATAACGATTCAAGCCAACAAAATAATAGTAGTCCACTTGCAAGTAGTTATTGTACAGGAACTGGATTGCCAAAATCTTGTAATTGTATGATGAGAGGTACGGATTTTCAAACTCCTTCATGGTTTAAATTTTATTCAGGCGATAGATGGGCAACAAGCAAAGAATATAAAAGAGTTAGTCCTTCTGATTGGATAGTTCTAATAATTAGAAAAGATTATAATGGATATGACTCGGTAAGTGACAGCATGACTAATGGTTATGGCACAATGTGGAAGTTTATGCAATTTTTACCTGATAATCCATCATGTTTAAAAGATTTATGTAAAGAAGGAGATATGGATTGCTATGATGATGTAAATTATAAATATCGTAACCAACTTCAAGCGGAGAAGGATAACGCAAAAGGTTATGAAAATTCTATAAATGATATAAAGAGCGATATAGCATCATTAGAACGCCAAATAGCCGAACGTAATGACTATATTAAAACTTATTGTAGTGAAGTAACTTCAGAAACAGAGAAATGTTTTTATATTGCTAGTCATGGTGCAAAGGTAGAGTTATCTGACTCTTTAGCTGATGTTCGTGCAAAGATTGCAGAAATGCAAGACCGTGTCGATTTTTATAAACAATTATCAGAAGATGAGAATAGAATCCTTTATTATCAAAATTTAAGAGTATATCAAGCTCAAAAAATTTATGATTATGTAAAAGAATATTTCCCATTATAATAGGTAAAAAAAATTTAATTAAGAAAGGATATAGGAAGTTATGATAAAAAAAATCAAGTATTTAGTTTTTATAACCATTATTTTAGGCATGACAGGTTGTGGAGGCTATTATTGTAAAGAAGGCGATAAACTTTCTGGTACAAAATGTTATGAAACGTATTCACCAATTCTTACATGTCCGAGTGATTCTCAACTTTTATTAGGTGGCAAGTGTGTAAAAAGAACTAATGTTAATTTCGTGCAAGGTGAACCTGTATATGGTTGTAGAACTGGTGACGAACGATTGGGAGACCGTTGTATATCTACAAAGTCTTATGATGCTTATCGCAAATAATATGTTAAGTTTTTGTTAAATTAGATAGAAATTTTGTTATAAATTTCTATTTTTTTGTTTACATGGTTGTATTAAAATTTCAATGTTGTAACATTCAATCTAGAACTTTTGTTCGTAGATTGGAGGTGACTAAAAATGAAATTTGAATTCAACGATGGTGGAAGAAGCAAATACTTTACTGAAAAAGCAGAAGACAGCGTTTGTCGTACTATTTCAATTGCTACAGGAAAAGACTATAAAGAGATTCAAAGATTAATTAATGCTTATATTAAAAAAGAAGAACTTGATGAACAATATATTAAAAATGCACCATTTATTGTTAGTAAAGAAATCTGTTATAAACTTTTAAAAGAACTAGGTTGGAAGTGGAATCCATGTATGTATTTTGGTAAAGGTTGTACTACTCATCTTAAAAATGGAGAACTACCTAAAAAAGGCACATTTATTGTAAGTATATCCAGACAATTAACATGTGTAAAAGACAATGTTATTTATGATATTGACAATCCTAGTAGAGATGGTACGAGATGCGTATATGGTTATTGGAGTAAACTATAACCAATAGAATATGACATATTAATCAAAGGAGGAGCAATATATGAGTGGACTTGATAGATTAGATTTAATGTTGCAAAAATATTCTAATAATGCTTTACAAAAAATAGTTGATTATTTAAAAAATTTAAAAGATATAGATACTACTATATATTTAAATGAAGAAAAAAATCTTGAAGATATGTATAATTATTTAAAATTTGAGGCTAAAAAATTTGCTTTGAATGGTGTTGCAATAATAGAAGATGAAAAAGTTTATGAATGGAGTTTAAAATATTTTCAATTTCCAAATGATAGTTTAGGATTTAAAAAGGAGGATTTTAAAACTATTACTGAAAATAATGACAATGTTGTACCAAAAATTAAGAATACTGATAAGGAGCAATTAACTCTCTTTTAATGGCTTATATGAATAAGCAATTATGTCATTATGTTGAATTAGCAGATAAAAAATTTAAAATTCCCTCTTCATTTAATAAATTTATTGAAAGACAAAAAGTATTAGAAAACTTAATATTAAAAAATCACGAGTATGGATTTTGTACTTATTGTAAAAAAAGATTTGTAGTACAAAAGAAAATAAATCAAAAAGCAATGTGTCCTTATTGTCACAAAAGTTATTTAATTAAGAGATTTGACTTGAAAAATTATGAAAATAAAAAAGATTTAATATTACTAGATAAAGTTGAAGATAAATTTGTATTAAGAATTTTTGAATTATATAGCACATATATCTATATATCTAAAGAATTTGAACATTATTGTACTGAATATAAGCGTATATTTTTTGATGAAAATAATTATATTCAAATAGTAGAAGGCGACAATGTTGCACGTTTTATGAATAGAAAAAGTGTTTTACATAATTTTAAAAGAACCTGTTGGAAAAAGAAAGAATTTAAATGGTATTCTGATTACGATAATGGGATTATTTGTCCTTATAATATTAAAAACTTATTAAAAAATACTAAGTATCAATATTGTCAATTATGGAAATTTGTACGTAAAATTAAAGTATTTAGTTTAATAGATTTATTTCAAACATGCCTTGGGAATAACTATATAGCTTTTGAATTACTTGTTAAAATGAAACTATATAATCTAGCATTTCAAAGTCATTTATTTTATGGAAAAACATTTGAAGAAAGATTTGGAGTTTCAAAAGAATTTTTACCTTTTATGCAAAAATATAATATTGAATATGATGAACTACAAGTTTTAAAATATTGTAAAATCACTAATATAAAACTAATACGTTCTTTAATTGGTTGCAGAGATATATCTTGGCTCAATAGTCATATAGATTTATTAACTGCTTGGAAATTTGGCTTACTCTCTCATAACAATATTCATGAATATGTTGACTATTTAGGCTTTGCTATTCAGTTAGGTTATAACTTAAAAGATAAAAAAATTCTTTATCCTGCAAATTTAAGAAAAGAACATGATAAATTACAAAAAGAAATAATTACTGTTAAAAATAAAGAAAATTCTAGGCTTTTAAAAGAAAGGTATAATCTATTAAAGAAAAATATATATAAATCAAAACACTTTATTATTTACCCTGTTCATTCCAGTAATGAATTAATAATAGAAAGTCAACAACAAAATAATTGTGTAAAAACATATGTTGAAAAAGTAGCATTGGCAAAATGTGATATATATTTTATGAGAAAAAGTAGCACACCTTCAGAATCATTAGTAACTGTTGAGGTTAGAGGTAATAAAATTGTACAAGCAAAAATAAAAAATAATCAAGAACCTACTAAAGAACAATGGGAGTTTTTAAATGTGTGGCAGAAAAAAATACTTAATAAAGGAGGAATAATTAATGCTTAAATTTGATTTAGGAAAAATTTATATGAGTGATGGTATTGATAATGCAATTAAGAAAAATAAAGATTATATTAAAGAATTATTAAATTGTTTTGAAAAATACCTTCAATGTAATTGGGGAGATTTAGAAAATTATGACATTTTAGCAAATGAAAACGCATTAAAAAATGGTAATAGAATTTTAGGTTCTTATTCTACTACTAAAGGTAAAGTTTTCTTAATAACAGAGCTAAAGCGTAATATGACTACTATATTATTTGCTAATGAGTATTAAAAAGATTAATTATAATTTTGAATTAATTGAGCTTAATTACAATTTTTATAATCTTTATGATTTAGTTATATCTAATTTTTTAAGACAAAAAACTTTATTTATATATTCCGATATTTTGATAATTTCCAATAAAAAAGAATTCACTATTTTTTATGAAAACATAAGATTAATGTTAAAGTATCTAAAAAAATTTGGACTATCTTTTATGAATAATAATTCAACTCAAAACGGACTAGTTAAAAAATATCTTGAACATGATATCTTTAACAAGGATGATATAAATTACATTTTACAAAATACTTTAAATAAAGTAACTAGAAAACCAATGAGAAAAGATTTTTATGATATTTTGATTCTAGATGAGGATTTGAATAAAAGCAAATTAAAAAGAGTTATCAAAAAATATACAAAAAGCACTAAACAAAATACAATGATTTTAGAGCAACACTATATATATTGTACTCATTTAAAAAGAAAATTTTTAAGTTTATATAATAAATTTTAGAAGGAGAATCAGTTATGAATATAGATGAAACAATAATAAATAATATTCAAAAAATTTGTAAACAAAAAATATAAAAATGTATGACATGGCTAAAAGTATTGGTCAGACAAATAAAAAACTAGCAAGAATATTGAAATTAGAATCTAATAAAAAATTAACTATTCAAGATTTAGAAATTATTTCTAATTTCCTTAATGTTGATATTGTGGATTTATTTGAAATAAAGAAATAATCAATATAGGTTTAAAAAGGTTTAAAAAGGGTCTCAAATTTGTTTTAAAAAACCTTTATTAAGGGTTTATACGTTTTTAAACGTTTTAGTCGTTTAAAATGGGCTAAATTTAATAGTGAAAGGAGGTTTTTCATGAATCAAGTAGTTTTAGTGGGAAGGTTGTGTCAAGATCCAGAAATCATAAATAAAGAAAAAGAAAATCAAAGTGGTATTATTACTTTAGCTGTAAATCGTCCATTTAAAAATATAGATGGTATTTATGAAACAGATTTTATTCGTTGTATATTATGGAATAATATTGCTTTAAATACTTTTGCGTATTGTCACATAGGAGATGTTATCGGAATAAAGGGACGCCTTCAAACAAAAAATCATAAAGATGAAAAGTTTAGCATGGAAGTTATTGCTGAAAAAGTTACTTTTTTATCTTCAAAACATTAGAAAAATAGGCATACTTTTGGTGTGTCCTTTTTCTTATTTTTATGTGTTCAAAGAAACAATTGTTAAATTGGGCATAGAAAATGTATTAAAATACGTTTAAAAATATCTTTAAATATTCTAATAAATGTTCAAAGTACCTATAATAGGTTACTTTGGCTATTTTAAAAAAGGAGGAATAAACATTGAAATGGTCGTATTGTAGATGCAGTACCAATGCAGATAAACAAGATTTATCTAGACAAATAAGATATGCAAAAAAACATGGCGTTGAAGATAAAAACATATTTAAAGAATTTGCGAGTGGAAGCAAAGAAGACCGTGTTGAATTAAATAGACTACTACTAATTATAGAAAAATCTACCGCTCCTTCAAAATCATTATATTTTTCTTCAGTTGATAGAGCAACTAGGTCTATAAAACAATTAATTTCACTAATAGAATGGGCAAAGAAAAATAAAGTAAGATTAGTTTTTGGAGATTTTGTTATTGATTGTCGTGGAACTTTATCAGCTTTGACAGAAGGACAACTTTTAATGCTAGGATTAGTTGCAGAACTTAATAGACTAATAATTGTAGAAAATGTAAATGATGGACTTATAACGGCACGAGAGCAAGGTAGAATTGGTGGACAACCTAAATTAACAAAAGAAAGAATTTACAAGAAAAATCCGGATTTTGCAAAATATTATATAGAGTATAAAAACAAAAGAATAAATAAAAAAGAACTCAGTAGGTTATGCTGTGTTTGTCGTAATACAATAACAAATTGGATACAGTTAATTGAGACACAAAGTTAATTTTTTGTGTCTTCATTTATTTTCTTCTTTAAAGTATTTTGAGTATACAAATTGTTTTCTATAAAGAAATTTCTAACCTTTGTAAGTCCCCATTTTACATGCCATAATTTTTGTATCCTTTTAGCAGCTTCTTTATAAGTAGGTGCAATATGTTTTTGAAATTCACTAACCTTAACTTTGGATAATTGAAGAGAAGAATTATATCTTCTTTTTTTTAGATAATCCCCACTTTTCAGAATGGCATTTTTAGTATACAACCTGTTTTTATTAAAGAAAGAACGAACTTGTGTAGAACTAATTTGTATATTCCACATCATTTTTATTCTTTCAGAAGCCTCTTTATAAGATTGAGCTATATTTTTATTAAATTCTTGTTTTATTTCATTTCTATAGTTATACAGTTTAGATCTATTATAGTTATTTTTATGAAGAAATGAAAAAGGATTTTCATTCCATTTATTTTTATAATTTATTATAGTGCGCTTACTTAATTTTGTTTCATTAATAATTTGTTCGATTGTTTTATTTTGACTTAATAAGATTACTTTAGCTTTAAGTTTTAATTTATCGGAACAATCACTTTTTAAAATTCTTTCTAACATATCAATATATTTATCATTCAAAATTATCTTTACCATATTTCCAATCCATTTAATTATATCACAATATTTTTAAAGTGCAAATTATCCCTTTTTCTTTTCAAATTAAAGTTGTTAAAAATTGCCTTAAAAGCCCTTATATAATGGGGTTCTAGATTTTTAAAAAAACTTTATATCAAGTACCAGCAAAGGAATTGCCCTTTTGGAAGGAGGAATAAAAAAAAATGAACCAAAAGCAATACGCTTAAAGTGCAAATTATCCCTTTTTCTTTTCGAATTAAAGTTGTTAAAAATTGTCTTAAAAGTCCTTATATACTGGGTTTCTAGATTTTTAAAAAAACTTTATATCAAGTACCAGCAAAAGAATTGCTATTTTTTGGAAGGAGGAATAAAAAAAAATGAACCAAAAGCAATACGCTTAAAGTGCAAATTATCCCTTTTTCTTTTCGAATTAAAGTTGTTAAAAATTGTCTTAAAAGCCCTTATATAATGGGTTTCTAGATTTTTAAAAAAACTTTATATCAAGTACCAGCAAAGGAATTGCCCTTTTGGAAGGAGGAATAAAAAAAAAT
>CANRJW010000019.1 GCA_947631035.1 uncultured Bacilli bacterium | reverse complement strand
AATCTCCTAGTGTGGACCAAAATATTGGCCTGCCCGCCGGATGAAACAACCGGAGCGCAGGGGACGCGTCACCTATCTGTTTCTGGCTCATAAGTACCTGCCATTAAATGGTACTTACATTGGGGAGTAGCTCAGCTGGCAGTAGCGACGGTCTGTTAAACCGTAGGTCGTGAGTTCAAGCCTCACCTCCCCAGCCATCTTGTGTATATCAGTTGGTTAGATAGTCGCTCTGATAAGGCGAAAGTCGATAGTTCAAGTCTATCCACAAGAACCATTCGGTACATATCTGGTTATCTCTCTTTCCGTTGTTGTACATTTTGAGTATTATTTATTTTGGTTAGACATGGTCAGTCAGAGTAGATAAGTTGAGATCTATGAAAAATAGAATCCTCAATAAAGAAAGATAAGAGAGTGATGGTAGTAAATTAGATCAGGCCTCGACTCCACCCCGTCTTCCTGACTACTAAAAAGTGAAAGAGTGGGCCTAGGTGTCAACCGCAGCCTGGTGTGAAACTCCTGTTTGAGTGCACCAAACAGGAAGTGAAGTGCGGTACATATGCTGCCTTGGTGGAATTGGTTAACACGCTGGCCCTTCAAGCCGGAGATTAGGAGTTCGAACCTCCTAGGCAGTACCAATAGTAATTAATATTTTTCTGATAGGCTTGAAATAATAGCTAAGTTCATACCTGCCGCGAGAGTATGCCCTCCTGAAAAAGGTAAACGTGATAGGGCAGGTTGGAGTATAAAATAACTCGCTTGTTGAAAGATACAAGAGAAAGCGTGAAAACCGTAGCGACTGTTTTCGGAAAAATATTATAAACTATATTTTATAGCTTCGTAGCACAATTAGTAGTGCAAGTTCTTCATACGGACTAGACTGTTCGTGCAAATCGAACCAAAGCTACCATTCCAGGGTAGAGCAGCCAGGTAGCTTGCCGGCCCCATAAGCCGGAGGTCGCGAGTCCAAATCTCGCCCCTGGGTCCATACTTGCCCAGCTATCAGGGCATTGTGTTGATAGTCCTGTGATAGAAAAAGTCACCATTGGTAGCTGTTAGGTAAAGACAGCACCCCTCACTTTTCTCCATTATATTTTTTAGAGGTGATCTCTTTGGAAGAATTAGATTTGACAAAAACGATTGAATTTGAAGTACTTGGAGATATCAAGCCTACAATCATTGAAATTCTTGGTAGGTACGAGACATGGATGTCCAGTGATTGTGATCTACATTTAGCAGACACCCTTATAAGTTTACCTGCCTATTGTAAATGGCTAACCTATTACGGCAGTTTCCATGATATTGCAGATTTGTCAACAGAGCAGAAAATCATAAAAGCTTTATATGAGAGAGGCCTTATCAAGGTTCATTATGTAAGGCCGGAATAGTTTTTTATTGGAGAAAAAAAAAATAGATGGAAAAGATTTATGAAGATGCAAATAAAGCTTTAGAAGAAAGATATGGGCTTGAGGAAATTGCTATGAGAGAAGAAGCAATAGCGCTTCTCAAAGAACACGCCAAGCATGTTCCTACGTTTGATTTAACAAAGCCTGGCTCTGCTCTTCCGGCACGAATGTACCACCCAGAAGATGATGATTTGTGTTAAGGAAAGTTAAACATGGATTCACTTGATTTATATAAAGCTTTAGTCTGGTATACTGTTGAAGAGGAAGGGCAGGTAGTTGATATTATGTGCAAATCTCGACCTGTTGTGATTATTGGGGATAGCACATATTTAGTTGAAGTTTTTGAGATAACTAGTCATGAGGTTAGAGACTGGGATTCTGGTGATTATAAAATAATTGACTGGCAGGAAGCTGGATTAAATAAGCCCTCAGTTTTAAGATTATCTTACACAACTAAAATAGTAAAAACTTTAATTAAGAATAAGATAGGAAGATTTACCTTAAGAGACATAAAAGGCATTACAGATAAACTAAAAGAAATAGACAAGAGATAGACAACAACGAGACTGAACATGTTATTCAGCCGTGAAGATATTCATTTTGAGGACCCAGAAAAGGGCTTCAGACTGGACGCTCTGAGAAATTGTTTTTTTTTTCTCAGTTAAATTTGAAAAACCATCGAAGGGTGATTGTATAGATATGAGGAAGGACTTAGTTTTATAGTCTAAGCATCGAAAATATTGTTTACGATATTTTCACTTCTAGGTGACCCGTAATAACAGGGGGTTCGAATCCGCCGGCGTCCATCTGTGGGCGCGAGATCGGTCTGAGGGTACACCTACATGCACGAGTGGCATAATGGTTGTGTTCCAGCCCTCCAAGCTGGCGAAGCCAGTTCGATTCTGGTCTCGTGCTCCAATAGATATTTAAAAGACATGTTTTCTAGTTATTTTAAGAAGTTAAGTTCAGCAAAGAAACTTGCTATACTGGCATTATTTCTAGCATTATCAGTGGTTGCAAATACTGTTCTGGATATTGATATCACACCACAGAATAAAATAACAATTACCTATTTTGTAATGTTTGCATCAGCTGTCTTTCTTGGAGCCGTACCTTCATTATTTGTGGGGGTTATCGGCGACCTTATTGGGCATCTTCTTATGCCGGATGGCACTTATTGGCTATATGGGCTAACACTTGGATTACTTGGTTTTACAATGGGTTGTATGTTTCATTACTTACCCATTAAAAATCAATATGTAAAGACTTCAATTATTGCAGTAGTTTGTTATATATTATTTACTGTTGTAATAAATTCAGTTGTTAATTATACTTATGCGCTATTATTCTTATGGGGCGGGCATGCTAATAAAACATTATGGGTTTATTTAGCAGCATATCTTCCACCTAGACTTATAATTCAAACACTGGTTTATATAGGAAATTTTTTCCTGTGCTTTGCAATTCTGCCGGTTTTTCAGCGTATAATAAAAAGAGCGGGGGTGTAGCTCAGTTTTGGTAGAACACCTGCCCTGCAAGCAGGGGGTAGCCTTGTTGGCGTCGCGCGTTCGAGCCGCGTCACCTCCACCACTAAGACAGTACCTATATCAGCTTTAAGATCAACTATGTTTTTAGTTGATCTTTCTTTTTGTTTAGTATATAATATGTACAGAAATGGAGGATAGGAGAGGTGTATCATGTACGAGGTGCAATCAATCGGAATCAGGGAAAGATTTGAATTTTGGAAAGCTGCTGAACTTGTAGCCCAAAACTTTTCAAGAAAGTTCGGTAAGGCTATTATAATCAATCCGGAGAAGCGAATTATTGTCTTTATCGATGGCAGTATTCAAGAATCTGCGGTTAAGAACTATTAAAAAAAAAATAAGTGAGGTAGAAGCATGATTGAAGATATCTATAAAATTTTGAATGAATGGCTTAGAGAAACTATTCCAGATTATCGATTTGGTGGTATTGCATTCAATAGAAGGGCAGTATTTAATGAGGGGGAACGTTTCCCAGATCACTATGCTCTTGATATTTATACAGACGTTCCTGGTTTTCTTATTGGTAAGGCTGGCTCTGTTATTGATAAATATAAGAAGGAATTGGCAGAAAGAGTAAGAAGTTACAACATCACAGAAGTCAACATCTTTGAAGTAAATGGTTTTGTTTTCAAGCCAAGAGATAAGAAGAAAGTAAATAAATTCCTGAAGTGGGCTAGACATCACTAATTTTTAGTTGATCTTTCTTCCTGTTTATTATATAATATATGTAGAAAATAAAGAAAGAGGTGCTGTATGAATTTCAAAACTTTGTATAAAGATGTTACTTCCAGAGGCTCCAATTACTACAAACTTCTTGTTGAGATTGCAAATGGCATCTGGGTAGACGCAGTTTATTTTGGGAATACTGCACCCAAAGCTATTACCAAATTGAGTGCTGGTAAGGATGGCTGGATTGTTGAAATTCAGAAGCATCAGAGCAGAGATAGAGATACTGGAAGATTTAAGCACTTTACCAGAAGGGCATTGGCATAAAATGAAGTCATTATCGTATCGTAAAAAAAAAAAAAAATTAAAGTTAATAGTATCGATTTAGAGAATATAAGCTATGGAGTTTAGATTGATATGGTAAGCATTTGGGAAGAGTTGAATAGTTTAGATGAAGACTGGCTTTGTGAAATGTCCACAATTAGAGGAAAGTATGTAAAGGTGGAAGATCTTGATTTTTCCTTTTACTTTTCTGCTCGTAACCCTCGCCATGCTATTAGAGCTAAGATCAGGTGGGATAGAGATAAGTTAGGCAACACGTTTGATGGTATAATGGAATTACATGGGGATTATAAATATACGCCTTCACCAAACTCAAAAAAGATTCCTCAATATGATATAGATACTGCAAGGTATTTTTTCAAAAGATATAAAGTGCTGTTTGCTGCGGTGTGGGAAATGAAGTTAGATGAGAATTTAGTAATTGATTATCTTAAGGGACAAATTAAGCTATACGAACTTATCTTACAGTTTGAGAATATCCCTCAATCAGATATCGATAAAATGTCCGAATGCAGTACAATTACTGAATTAAATAAGTGTGTACGTGAAAATAAAATTTTCAATATGAATGACTAATTTAGTTGATTCTTTCCCCTGCTTATATTATAATAAACGTAGAAAAAAAAAGTGAGGAACAAAACAGATGGGTGAAATGAAGGGCTACATTATATCTCCATATCAATGTGTTTTTGATAACATTAGGATTCTAGCTCCTGTATCAGAATTTGTACTGCTTGAGATTGCCGGTCATTTTGCAAAGCTATATAACTGTCCCATGTACATCATGGATCTAGAAACTTTCCAAAATGTGAGAGTGTTGACACCTGAAGGACGTTTATATCTTTCACAGAAGAGTTTTCAAGAATGCTGCGAGAACAAAGAAGAAAGGTGAGATATAAAAATGAGTTACATTATTCATTCAGAAGAAAATCTTTTTGACGATATTGAAATCGCACACTCCATTTCTGCTTATAATATGCTGATTATGATAGATGCTCTTGTTCATACCTACGGTGGGTGTGTTGACGTTATTGCAGTAACTGAAAAAGGTAAGTGCGTTACATGGAATGGCGACGCTCCTTTTTATCGTAAAGCTTTGAAACAGTTGAAAAAAGCAATGGAAGAGTGTAGGAAAGAACTTAAAAAACTGCTTTGAGGCAAAAGCAAATGAAGAAGTTTTACGGACACCTATTCCGGTAGAATGTAAATAAAAATATTGAGGTGAATAAATTGATTAAGGTAGATGGCTATAAAGCATTCAGAGGTACAATGAGAATTAATACCGTGTCTCAGCAATCATTTGACATTTATGGTGACTGGCTGTACAAACCTGAAGCAGGGTGCTGGTATAATAAGATGAGCAGCTACCCTGAGCGTATCTGCGAAATTGTAAAAGATGAAACCGATTTTGGTGATTGATAGATGAAAATTATTCAAGAAATTCATAAGGTATTTAATACTGAAGGTAGTAAGAAGGACAGACATGTAGCTGTACTCTCCCATGAGAATACCTTTATTGTTGTTAAAGCAGACAGTACTACGGGGTGGGAGAGTGAAACGAGTAATGTAAGAGCCTATTCTTTTAACGACGAGAAGAAAGCACAGATGTGGGTAGACAAACTCTGCAGAGATGAGTATCTTTGAGACTCGCTCTTCAAAAAGAAAAGTCAGGTTTCATTGAAAATTAGTTGATTTCCTCTCTATTTTATCTTATAATATAGACAAGAATTGAGTGTGAGGTATAAATAAATGGAAGAGAAAATGAGTGTTGAAGAGTTGAACGAGCAGCTGAAAGCAATCAAGTGCGATTATGATATCGCAAGTGAGAACTTGAAAGCAGAAATCTGCAAGGTCAAGGACGTTTTTGAATCCAGTCTCCTGCAGTTTCTTCCAGGTGATATGGTTATTCGGCACTCCACCATTGATACTGATTGGATTGATGGTAATTGGGCATGGCAGTGGCGTTGCGAAATTATTCGTTCCGGGTTTGAGTTTCATAGCAGTTTTGACTTTTATTTCAGAGAGGGCAACGGTATTGCTATTAACAACGGTTGCATTGGTACTCATGATAAGACTGAAGTGGGTTATATTGCAGCTATTAAAACAATGGCAAACATTTGGAACCATGTTGATGAAATTGAAGCGTTGCTTGGCCAGGTAAGTTTTGAAAAGCTTAGCGAACTCAAGGAAATTAAGTACAAAGTCGAAATTGACAAAGATCACATTGAAGCGCAGATCAAGAAGATCCAGGAAGAAGAATTTAAGGCTAAGCTGTTTACAGTTGGTACCACAATTGCACTTCAAGAAAAACGTGCCGATAGGTTGTTTGGTACTCCAGTCTATGTAAACCCGAGTCACGGCGACATGCAAGGCTACTGCCGTGCAACTGTTCTTAGGATAACTCCCAAAAAGGTTATGTTTAATGTTCAATATGGACCTTTTGCGGACTGTAAATACACCGATACAGTTTGCATTAAAAAGGACAAGATCATTCAAGCAGTTAAGGACAGCAGTTGGAAAATTATTGAAAATAATTAAAGGAAGTGATAAATTTTTATGGCAACAGTACGTGCTCGAAAGGACGAACCTGTCGAAAGTCTCCTTCGTAGATGGAAAAAGAAGGTAGAGAAGGAAGGTATTATGGAAGACCTTCGTAGAAAAGATTACTATAAGAAACCTTCGACATTGCGTAGAGAAAAGCAAAAGGAAGCTGAAAAGAAAGCAGCTATCCAGGCAAAAAAGATGGAAAAAGTCCTTAATAAAAGAGACAAGTAAGTTGTTTAGGCGTTTCCCGATAACGCTTTGAAGAATCGGGAATCTATGGGGACATTAGTATAAACGGAAATACGCTTGCATCAATGGCCAGGAAGTGCCCGCGAAAGATAGAAACTGCAGGTTCGACTCCTGCTGTCCCTCAATCAAAAAAGAGAGAAGGAAATGGGTAAAAAGAATCCCCGATTGCCAATTCTAGATGTCGCAATCACTCTTAAAAACCTTGGTTTGTAAGTGAACGGGTGCACCAGGAGCAGTAAGCAGTCCGCCTACCATTGGGGTGTCGCCAAGTGGCTAAGGCTCAGGAATTTGACTCCTGCATTCGTTGGTTCGAGTCCAACTACCCCAGCCAATTATCCTAAATACCTCACTTTTCTTTTAGCTCCTAAGTTTCCTTAGGAGCTAAATTATACGAAAAAATCTATAAGGATAGCTAGCCATGAATGTTAATACCAAAAATTTTTTAAGAATTGGTTCAGCATATATGATGAGAAATGATGGTGAGATATTTGATGCTGGCAGCATTCATCCTTATGTTAATTATGATATTACTGTAAAAGATAGTTATGCAATCATAGAGGACAGTCGATTTTCTTTTTGGTGGCAATGGCTCTACGAACATACTAATAGTGAAGAAGTAAAGGAAAGAATCATTAAGTGTGTTAAGATTTTATATTCTTTAGAGCGCAGTTACGATGAAGGTATAGAATTACCTGATAACTACACCAGAGTATATGCTTATTTTAGAGTCAGACCAGGGGATATCATCAGGGATGTTACTTTTGATGATTTCAGAAAAGAAGCAGATAGATTAAGCAGATTAGTTAACCAGGAATTCTTAAGATTTAGGGTCGGAGGTTACGTAACACCCAAGAAAGGATCTGAAGATGAAATTTACTTTAGAATCAGTTCTGAAAAATTTAATTGGTTTGATTTAATTTGGACTCTTCTCTACAACAATCAAAACATCATAAATAAAATGACAGTAACCAGGGATGAGCAATCTACCAAGTCTGCAGAAACTATTAAGATAAAGGGGGATATTCTTTTTCATTATCCTGTTAAAGATTTCCTTGAATTACCTGGTAACCTCATTATTGAGAAACTTGAAGTATTAAAAAATAAGAGAATATTTCTTAAATAAATGACAAATAAGTATTTTGATATTTTCTCTACCGTTCAAATAGGAGATAAGATTGAAGGTGGAGAAGTTGTATATATCGTCGATAGTAGTAAAGTAATTATTGAATATAAATTACCCTGTGAGAACTTAAATGGAAACATTTTGAGATTAAAATTAATTGAATTGTGACGGGATGGCAGAGCCTGGCTGATCGCGCTGGTCTTGAAAACCAGATAGGGTAACACCTACGGGGGTTCGAATCCCTCTCCCGTCGCCAAAAAATAGCTCCGTCTTCTTCTCCACTACGGGGGGGGGGCATAAAATTAAAAGGAGGCATTGAATGCCAAGAATTTTTAGAAATAATGTAACTCTTACCCCTGATACTGTAGTAGCAGCTTGGGAACCTCACAACGGGTTTGGTGATGTAAACGTAAAGGATGTCTATCTTACTAAGCTTAAAGATGTTGACTTTAAGAAGAGAGGCTACAGAAATCTTGTTATTCCCGACATCGGTTACGCAACTGTTTATAAGACAGATAGTGGTTTTAATGTAGTCGATGCAGATGCAGAAGCAAATCAAAAACAAGCAGAATTGGATGCTATTACATCTCAAGACCCCGAGGTGTTTGCGGAGAAGGTCCTAGATGATTGGGATGATTTTCTTACTACTAAAGGATTTAGTTATATAGGAGAAGAGGAAACAACAGATTGGCCAGGCGGTTCTACCGTATATTATGTGAACACAAAGCACGACACGAATGAGCTGGATCTTGTTGTGCTATATAAGAAACCTCTCCTCAGGTATATAGAGACAGGTCGTAAGGATTCATTAGAAAATTATGTAGATGGATATCAGTTTGTAGAAGGTAGCAGCAATTTGGTTAAGCTTAATAGGCTCTCACCCATGGTAAAAAAGGCTTTAACGGATATTGGTGTTTCAGAAATGGATCAAGCATATAGCAAAACTACAAGTCTTAATCCTAAGGAAGCCTATAGAAGAGTTTATAAGGACATCCACTGGGGCGATTAAAAAAAAAAAATTAAATAACATTTCTCAGGATCAGCTAATTTTTAGTTGATCCTTTTCCTTTTCTATTATATAATATAGACAGAAATTAAGAGAGGTGTTTGCGATATGAAAATTACGATTGCTGCAAATTTGGTAGAAAAATTTGAAGAAAAGCTTCAGAAATTTCAGCGTAGATTTGCTAAATACGGCAATGGTGAAGTTAAATATACCAAAAGCGAGCCTTATATTTGTAAAGATACAGAATCTCGCAAATACCTTTACAAGGTTGTTGATGTTGAAGTGGAAGGTAATTACAAAGTAGGTGACTATGAATTTGTTGCCTCTCTTGATTTTAATGAAGAGACTCAGATGAATTTGGTTTTCAAAGCACCTGAAACACCTAATATTCCTTCCAAATTTATTAGCCGCTGTGAATGCGATCATTGCAAGATCAACAGGCAGCGTAAGCGCACGGTACTTCTTCGTAAAACAGGTAGTGATGAGTATATTCAAGTAGGTAAGGCCTGCTTGCATGATTACCTCGGCAAGGACATTGTTGATTATGCAGCATATTTGAGCTTTTTCAAGGACCTGGAAGAATATGCTGAAGAATTAAGTGCCAAGAACGGTGACGGAAAGTCTTGCAAATATTTTGATGTAGAAGATATCCTTACACAAGCAGCAGTGGATGCAAGGATCAGGGGTTACGTAAGCAAAGCAGCGATTCGTGCCTGGTATGATAAGAATGATCCTGATGGTGAATTTGATCTTACCTGCCCCTTCGACACTACAGCTTCTCGAATTTACAGAATGTTTGCTGAACTTACGGATGGTGATGGGAACATTATTGTTCCCAAATACGCAGACATTACAGAAGAAGATAAGCAGCAGGTTAAAGATGTTATTGCTTACGTTAACGAACACAAGAATGATAGCGATTACGTAAGAAACATTTACATTATTATTACCAGCGGTTGTGTTGATCTTAATAATCTTGGAATTGTTGTAAGTGCCGTTGGTTGCTTTCTTAGAGATACTAAAGAGAGGGCTGAGAAGAAGGTAAAAGAAGCCAGCGAATTTGTAGGTGAGGTTGGGGATAAAATTGAATTTACCTCCAAGCCTGAGGTTGTGTTTTCCACCGATACTCAGCATGGTGTTTATTATATCTACAAGTTTATGAAAGACAACAACATCATTATTTGGAAGACTAGTAAGAAGCTTAACACCGAAGCTGAAGTAACACTCAAGGGCACAGTAAAGGAACATAGCAATTTTAGGGGAACTAAGCAGACCGAGATTACAAGGGCCAAGATTGTAGCTTAAATAGAGGAGAAATAGTATGATAAACTTAACAGGCAAAACAGTGTTGTTTGATATAGATGACACTCTTTCCATTACCTCTTATAGGTGGATGGAATATGTTGCTGTATTTATGTCAATGAATGGGTATACTCAACTAGGGGGCCTCGCACACTACGGTTTTGAGAAATCATTTAACATTCCTGAAAAAGAATTACCCAATTACAGGGCATTCATGAACCTTAATTTTCCCTACGATGAATTAGAGGTGATTCCCGGGATGGATAGAGTAGTACGCTTCTTGATTGATAAAGGAGCTACTGTAAAATTTATTACTAATAGAAGAAAAGAGCATCTAAAAGCTACAAGAAAGTGGCTGGCTCAAAAAATAGGGATTGATAATCCTCGTATTTATTTTACTTCTAACGACACCGTTGAGGAATTACTGATGAAGCTGCCCCGCGGCTATCTTATAGATAATAGCTTGAAGAGGTGTGCAATAGCTAAGAGGTGTGGTTTTACCCCCATCTTATCAAATTGTATTTGTATTGATAATATTGACTGCTCTGAAGCAGATAAGCAGGGTATGTTTATTGTTAAAAATGCAGCCGAGATTGTTAACTTTTTTATTTCGGAAGAAGAGGAGAATAGTAAAGTGGATGAAATTAAGGTAGGTGATTTTGTAACTATTTCAAACGAGCATTTATTTGACAAGGCCCCATGGTTGCCTAAAGGGCTCATGGGAAAAGCTTTGAGAGTAATTGACTTGTATAGAGACCCTAAAACGAATAAGCTACTTAGGGTAAGTGTCACTTGTTCTGGAATTGATAATCCAAAATCAAAGTATAATTGTTTTTATATTTCTGGTAGATTTGTAAAGAAAGAAACACATAATGTAGAGAGGGTTGTCACTAAACCAGAAATGGACAAGCTTGTTTCAGATGTCCAGAAACCTGCTCACACCTACTTCATTAGCTTGAACGGAGGAAAAGGAGTAAAGAGGATCGTTCCTGTTACCTTCAGAGGTGGTGAAAAAGTTTCCAATACCTATGACTGGGTATATGTACGCTCAGTACAAGGTGATCAAGAATTTTTAGTGAAAAGAAATCAGATATTTGAAAATAGAGTCGAACTATTTGATTATATTGCAGGTGAGTGATAATTAGTATGTGGGAAAAATTTGAAGATGGTGATGAGGTAGAAATTCTTTCTTTTGAAGAATTGAAAGAACAGGCATATAAGGATGTTCCAAATAACTATGAAAGCCTTTATTTTCCATACTGCACATTTAAGTTAAATGAAGAAATGAAGCAGTATTGTGGAAAGAAGACAAGAGTGGTAGAAGTATTTGATGAATACGAATTTGCAATGAAGTGTGATATGCCTTGCTATAGATTGGAGATTGACGGCGGAGAATGGGCATGGATGGGACAGTGGTTACGGAAGATTTAACGGAAGAGCAGAGAAGGTACTGTATAACAGAATGTGCGTACGGAAAAAAGAAAGCACAGGAACTTTTAAGCACATGTGAAAGCATATTTGACGCCGTTGAGGATATGCGAACTTTCACCCAGAAGTGCATTGGATCTTCTAAATGCACTGCTCTCAGGGCTCATCAAAAAATCGGCTAAATTAAATATATAATTAGGACAAGCTGCTATTGTTTCGACATGCTGACATAGCAGCTCTTTGTTTAGGAGATACTCATGAATGTAATTAAACGTAGCGGTAAAGAGGTACCTTTTGATGCTACTAAGATTACACGGGCGATTTCAAAAGCTAATGCTGAGTACTCAGAACTTTCAGCAGAACAGATTAGCACAATTGTTAACAGAATAATTGCTAGCTGTGCTAAGCTAAAAAGATCTGTTGGAATAGAAGAGATACAAGACATGGTTGAAAATAATCTCATCCGTGCTAATGCTTACCAAGTAGCAAAACATTACATAAAGTACCGATACCAAAAACAGATTGAAAGGCAGCAGAACACCACAGATGCTCAAATACTTTCAACTGTTAACCTTGAAAATGAAGAAGTAAAACAAGAAAATAGTAATAAGAATCCAGTAATTCTTTCAACACAAAGGGATTATGTAGCTGGGCTTGTTAGCAGAGATTTAACAGATCGCTATTTGCTTCCAGCAGAAATTACAAAAGCACATCAACAAGGTATTATTCACTTCCATGACAGTGACTATTTTATCCACAGGGAACATAACTGTTGTTTAATGAACCTTGATGACATGCTTCAGAATGGAACAGTAATCAATGGAACAATGATTGAGCGACCACATACGTTCTCAACTGCATGCAATATTGCAACGCAGATTATGGCTCAAATTGCTTCAAATCAATATGGCGGACAAACCATTACATTAACACATCTTGCTCCTTTTGTAGATAGTAGCAGACAGAAGATCAGACAAGATGTTATAGAAGAGTTAAAAGATGCTGTCTTCTCAGATAAAGAAAAAACAATAGAAGATGCAGTTAGAAGTAGAGTACGTCAAGAAGTTAGACGTGGCGTTAGAATAATGCAATATCAAATTAACACGCTTCTAACATGTAATGGTCAAGCTCCCTTCGTATCAATTAATATGTACTTAAATGAAGCAAAAGATCCACAATTAAAAGACGATCTTGCTTTAATAATTGAAGAAGTCCTATTACAGAGAATAGAAGGTGTTAAAAACGAAGCGGGTATGTGGATTACACCCGCATTTCCTAAACTACTTTATGTCCTAGAAGAAGATAACATAACTCCTGAGAGTAAATATTGGTACTTAACCGAACTTGCAGCTAAATGTACAGCAAAACGAATGGTACCTGATTACATCTCAGAGAAAAAGATGTTAGAATATAAAATAAATGAAAAAGGTGGTAGAGATTGCTACCCCTGTATGGGCTGTCGCTCATTCTTGACTCCAGATAGAACAATGAAGCTCGGAAACATAGCTAATGCAAAGAATTATGTTGAAGGGCAGCCTAAATACTACGGACGCTTGACTGCTTAAGGTTAAGGTGTCCTTAAACAGCGTGAACACGTGATAAAGTGGTGTGGATAAGTTGCTTATCTGCTAACGGTGAAGGCCTAAGATGGATAACACCGTGCCAAGCCCTTTCAGGGAAGGTGTAGAGACTATGGCTGATGAATGTAAGCCAGTAGGGTAGAGTTTATCACTACTCGAAGTGCGCTGCAGCTTTTATGCTGAAGAGATAGTCCAAATTAAGTTAACCAAGGAGTTGTTACGATTAACCTGGTTGACATTGCCTGCTCAAGTAAAAAAGATTTTGAAAAGTTCTGGAAAATCTTTGATGAACGTCTTGAGCTTTGTCACAGGGCATTGAGAATTAGACATGAAAGACTTAGAGGAACTCCTTCAGATGTAGCTCCAATTTTATGGCAATATGGAGCTCTTGCACGTCTTAAAAAAGGAGAAACTATTGATAAGCTTCTTTACGGAGGCTACTCAACTATTTCTCTTGGATATGCAGGTCTTTGGGAGTGTGTATATTATATGACTGGTAAAAAACTTACCGAGGAAGAAGGTAAAGCTTTTGGTCTCGAGGTTATGCAAAAGCTCAATGACTACACTGCAAAATGGAAAGCAGCTGAAGACATTGATTATAGCTTATATGGAACCCCTCTCGAAAGCACAACTTATAAATTCGCCCGGTGCCTACAGCAGCGTTTTGGGATTATCGAAGGTGTTACAGATAAAAACTATATAACTAATAGCTACCATGTTCATGTAACTGAACCTATCGATGCTTTTCATAAGCTAGCTCTAGAAGCAGATTTCCAGAAACTATCACCAGGTGGAGCTATCAGCTACGTAGAAGTTCCAAATATGCAGGATAATATTCCAGCCGTCCTTGCTGTTATTAGATTCATCTACGATAATATCATGTACGCAGAGCTTAACACAAAAAGTGATTTCTGTCAAGTATGTGGCTATGAAGGTGAAATAAAAATTGTAGAGGAAGATGGAAAGCTTGTCTGGGAATGTCCTCTTTGTCATAATAGAGATCAAAGTAAGATGAATGTAGCAAGACGTACCTGCGGTTATATTGGAACTCATTATTGGAATCAGGGACGTACTCAAGAAATTCAAGAAAGAATACTACATCTTTGATTTAGAATAGTAATTAACGAGGTTGTCCCGATCCTGCACAGGATCGGGACATGTTCTTTTTATGCTTCAACTTTTTAGAGCCTAGCTAAATTTTATGTAAAGTGAACAAGAATTTAGAGGTGATTTACAGGGGATTTAGACATCCTATCGAAAAGGCTTATAAAAAATATAACCCACAACTAACAAGGAGTTTTTAATGGCAGGAAATAATTCACTACAATTTTTAAGGGGTAATGGGGTTAAAAATGAAGCTCTTCTACCTGGTCAGCCTTATTATGACATGCAAAACAACAAGCTATACATAGGTAATAGTACCACTAATGCAAATATAAGTACGGCAAAACCTATAGGTCTTAATATTCAGGCGTACTGGGAAGGCCTGGGGAGAGATGGAGCTTTAGCTGCAAGTATTGGGGATACCTCATTCATAGAGCTAATAAACGACCGTGTTCTCTCTGCACTTTGTGTAAATGTTGATACAAGTGGCACTATATGGCAAGTTTCATGGCCTGAGAAACATATAATGTCAACTTTTTCAGTTTTAACGTGGGGAAGTACAGAGCTGTGTACCTGGTTAAACAGTACAGTTATAAATTTATTTCCTGATTACCTTAAAAATAATATAGCCAGTGTGACTAAATCTTCAGGCGGTGACGATCCAGGAATTTCCTGCAAACTTTGGGTACCCTCAGCAGAAGAGATCTGGGGGCAGAATGCTACTTTTTCTTCTTCATTGGATAAGGACCGTAATTCGGACTACCTTGGATATTATAGACAACTACTGGGAAATCCAACAAGTGTGGGTAGCGAGAAGCTCAACAGCAATAATAATTGTTGGCTCCGCAATAGGGTTACGACGATAGATCAATGGTATTATTTGAATTACAGCCTCGGCATTATAGGCAATATCCCGGTGAACTACAATTCCTTTAGTGTAGTTTTTTGCTTTAAGATTCCTAGTTGATAGGTGGGACCGTTAAGTAGATTAAGATCATCCTTATAAATTTATTAAGATCAACTAATTTTTAGTTGATCTTTTCTTTTACTTATTATATAATAAACATAGAAAATGAAAGTGAGGTAAGAAAGATATGATGATGAAGAAAATTGCAAACAAGGTAGCGCTTCAAACAATTGGTTATTCGATTCCAGGGAACCAGAAGGTCAAGATTGTTGCTTATTCCAATTATGATTGCTGCTGGCGTAAAGCTTTCCCGCAGGTTCTATTCAATGATGTCTGGTCCAACTTTCACACCCTTGATAGCAGCAAGCTGTTTGTAGCATCTCGTACAGATGTAGCTAGAACAGAGGTTGAAATTGACCCCTATGGTGTTCCTGTTCTTGTACTTAATGTAGTTTGTGACTAACCCCATATAAGCAAAACGTGAGGTAAAATCATGAAAGTTACCTATACACTTATTGACCAGGTTGTTGCTGAAGGCGTCCAGATTTTGAAGGAAGTTTACCCTTCCTTTCAGTATCAAGGATTTACGAAGATAAGAATCAGTAAGGCAAGATCAAAATGGGGCAGTGTAAAGAAGAATTGTCGTACAGGTGATTTTGCTCTTACAATTAGTAATTGTTTTGAAGAAATCCCGGATGAAAAGCGAGCTAGGACAAAGCTTTTAAGCACGACAATTCATGAGCTTATTCATACCATTCCTGGCTGCATGAACCATGGGAGCAACTTCAAATACTATGCAGCTCTTGTAAATAGAAGGTACCCAGCACTTCATATACAGAGGTGCACATCCATGGAGTCCTTTGGGATCCAAAGGGATATTAAAAGCTATCCCTATGTTGCAAAATGTGGTATTTGTAATAAAGAGTGGAAATGGACGAGAAAACCTAGGCTATTTAATTATATAAGCGCATGTGAATGTCCTTATTGCAACACCAAGTCGTTATCTTTCATTAAAATTTCTGGTATAGCTATTTGATATAAGATAGAAGAGGTGAAATATGAGTAAAAAGTATGTAAGCATTGACAGCATTGAAACTGTTTATTCTTCTTCAGATGAAGCGGAAACCACGATCAACGTAAGCAGATCTGATAAGTTTATCACTATTTACAGCTCTGATAATACAATGATTACTAAGATCAAAAGAGCAGCTGCTAAAAATCCTGAGAATTGGAAGTGCTGGGAAGGCAGCAGATCTCCTGACGGTAAGCTTCATTCTTATTTCTTCGAAGCCCCTAAGAAGGCACTTTCATTTAGAGGGGGCAATAAAAAGGAAATGACTGAAGAAGCACGTCAGGCCGCAAGAAATAGACTTACCGGCTGTGTACGAAGAGGAAGAAAAAAGAAGGTAGAAGCATGAGTAACAGTATTGTGGAAAACACTATCATTGAAAATAATGTAAGGGATGTTTACTCTACATATATAAAATGTGATTGTGGTACAGAGCTCCTTGAGTTTCAGACTCACAGCCGAAACCTGGTATGTAAAAATGATGGCGGTAATACAACTTTCACTTGCTTGGAAGATCCTACATTTGAATTACGCTATTATGGATTGCTTAGTCGTCGTGATGTAAAATACGGCTATAATTACTTTTACGTTGACAATGTAGAGTATATTAAGGGTCTTGTTAGTCTGTTAAGAAAAATTACGGACGGAAAGACCAATGAAAATATTGATAGTAATTTCTATGATGAAACATTGCCTTGCAACATCAAGAAGAGGTATGGCAGAGGCGGCATTTGCGTGGTCCATTATAAAGATGATATCTTCACGTACATTAGAAAATACAGAAACCTTGAGAAAAAGAAAAATGTCAGCTGGGAAATTGTATTAAGAAAGGACAATCTCAAGGCCTTTACAACCAACATGGAACAAATTATCCGAAGGGTCGAAAATAACTCTTTTGTTAATAATGCAGGCTGGATCACCGTACTGCCCGAATAAACATATAAAGGAACTAATTATAAATGAATAGTATTAAATGTCCCAAGTGCGGGTCAACTAATGTGGATAACCATGCAATGCTTACATGTAATCCACCCATTCCTCAATATGAGTGTAAAGATTGTGGTCACCTATTTACGTTACCTAGAGAAGACCCTAATAAAGAAACCATGCCTACACTTACAATCCCAAATAAGGAACTGGTTATTAAGTATGGATGGGTATGCCCCAGGTGCGGAAAAGTAAATTCTCCTTTTACAAAACAATGTAATTGTGGGCCAGAAAAGAGGGGTAACTATTATCTAGACCGGTCTTATCACCCCACCACCACGACCCCTCCTTCACGTAACTTCAACCTTACCGCAGATGCATGTAAGTACTGCTCAAATAATCCTGCAAATGGGGGAAGTGGATTTTGTAACTGTATCCTGGGAATCATGAATGAAGCCATCTGCAGCGTTACAGAAACTGAAAATTGATCATACTCGTACATATATTTCCCCCTTTCTAAAGAATCAGCTATGAGAATAGTTGATTCTTTTTTTATTTTATAATATAATAGGAGGGAAGAAAGAGGTGTGAGGTATAAAGAATGAGAAATGCAGAAATTGTGAATGTGCAGATGAGCAGGCTTGATCTGGTTGACCTTATGCTGGCTTGCACAGGTATTGAATTTAACCTGGTTGACAGTGAAAATTCGAAAAAGAAATGGAGACAACTCCACGACATGCTTGAAAAGCAACTCAGAGCATTTGATGCAGAACTCGATAAAAAGGAAAACAGAGGTTAATATTTAAAATGAAGTTTACATGGAATTTTGAATTTGAACTTGACGAAGAAGTAGCAAAAGAGTGGTTTCACAATTTCTACGGTAGGGCGAAGTGCTATAACCATACTAATATAACCTACACCGGTGAATCGTTCCGTTGCTTAGTAGACCAATTACATAAGCACGGCCTTACATCTGATGATGTTCCTGATGAAGTTTATTTTAAGATGGCCCAACAACTTTATGACTGGTTTATCCAGTGGCGTGATGAAGAAGAAAAGAAGTAAGAGGAAATACTATGAGCTTAATTCTTGAAGCAGATTTTATTGTCGGTCTGACGGTCAAGGGTAAGTCAACCATAAATCGTCTGTTAAATCTAGATAACGAAATAGAATTTTCCATAGATGATTGCCTTAAAAGGCAGGAAAAATGTAGACACTCAGGCTGGGGTAACGTAATTGCTGAATCAACAAGAGAGGATTTTGAGAATTACTTGAGAAGAAATCTTGGATATTTCGAACTCATGCCCAACGGTAATTATAGAGTTATTCGTAAGAATTTAAGTTATAACGATAGAGGTGATATAGATTATGAACGCTTTTTGACATTAGGTATTTACAATAGCACTATTTTTGATATTTTCAATTACCCTAGACGCGGTGTGAACTAATAAAGTATTGGAGATGAATTAATATGATTAATCTAACTACCCAATTTGAAGATATTTTTGTTATATGGGATCCGGATGTCTTTGATACTTCTATGACATGGAAAGAGGTCGTAAATTATAAGAAGGAAAAAGGAACTTCCCCTAAGGGTTGCGTTGTATTGACCGCAGAGGAGTATCAGCTAGTTAAAGAAATGCTTGACGAGGTTGAACAAGCGGCACTCTCCAATGGAATTAAAGAAGGACAGGGTGATTAAATATGCAACGTATTTACGTGATGGTAGGACTTCCTGGAAGCGGTAAAAGCACGGTTGCGGAAACGCTTATGCGTGACAGCATTAATGACTGCGCGGTGGTTTCCTCAGACATGATCAGAAAAGAATTGACGGGGGATGAAAATAATCAGGAACATAATGAAGAGGTCTTTAGGCTTTATTATGATGCTTTTAAAGGTCATCTTAGAGCAGGACGTAATGTTATTCTTGATGCTACTAATATCAATATTAAAGCAAGAAAGCAGGTTTTCATGCACCTGAGTGAGTACCTTAAGGATACCGAGAACTACAACATGCATAATCAATCTCGTCAAGATTTCAAGGTGATTGCTTATGTGATGCCCACGTCTTTCTGGGAATGTGTAAGAAGGGACAGTATCCGCCAGAGATCTGTAGGCGAAGCCGTGGTTCGTAAATTTATGAACGGTTTCCAATTTCCGCAGAAATACGAAGGATTTGACGAAATCATTGTCCATGGTTATGCTGGCGCGGATATGCGTCTTTATGACCAGTATTCGGCAGTAATGCTCATGGAAAAGATGTCAGCATTTGATCAGAAGAATCCTCACCATAAATTTTATCTTCTCAAGCACTGCACGACACTCGAAACGCTCTACATGGAAGATCCTATTAGAAAGACCGCAGGTCTTTGGCATGATGTCGGTAAGCTTCTTACGCAGCAGTTTGATAAGAACGGTGTTGCTCACTACTATGGCCATGATTCTGTAGGTACCTATTTTCTTCTAGAATATCTAAATGTTTTTAATTTGAGTAACTGGGACGACATCTTTGAAGTTCTATTCTATATTAATTTTCATATGAAAGCTCATAAAGATCTTAGAAATCCTAAAGCTGAAAGGAAGTACAGGGCCCTGTTCGGTGATGAGAGATATGAGAAGTTAATTGATTTTGCTAATAAAGATATGATCGCTTCTGGAACGTTTGAGGAGCATACTTGAGAGTAGTTGATTTCTGTTTTCGATTATATTATAATGTATGCGTAAGTAAAAAAAAAAAGGAGTAAGGTGATAGAATGATTTGGTGCTGTGATTGGTGTGGGCGTGAACTTAATGGAACAGGCATTGATACTTCTCATGGGCACTTCTGTTGTCAACATTGTGCTGATGCTGCAGAGAAAAAGATGAAAATTGACAGACATTCCAGTAAGCATCGTGATCCTCTTGATAATGGAGAAGAACCGTGGTTCTGGGATCCTGAGTACGATGAATATATGAATGACGCAGGCTGGTGGGACAATGGTGCTGGTGATGAATATTAAGCTACTTTAAAATAAAAAAAAAATAAAGAGGTGAAATAATTATGTATTGGGTTTGGTGGCTAGTAATTGCGGCGGCAGCTTTGGTATTAGTATGTCTTGCAGGACTTGGACTTGTTGCAATTTTTGATTACAGTCTTAGTGAAGATGCATCTTGTGCGCTAGGCTGTATTGCAGGAGTACCTGGTGTTTTAGCTCTTGTAACCTGTATTGTATCTATTGTTGTCGGCGGGTGCGGAGAGTACAAGCGCATACAACAGCCCCTCTATTGGCAAGAATTTACTATTATGTGTCAAGATGTAATAGACAGTGGTAATGTTATAACTAATAGAGATATGACTAAACAAATTATTGAATATAATAAATGGTTAGTAGATGCGCGCGCAGATCAACAGACAAAAGGTCAATGGAGTCTATGGCACGATGTTGACTTATCTCAATTTAATTATATTACACTTGGTGATGGAACTGAATTTGAAATTACCTTTGGAGACTCTAATAATTAATGCAGAGCTTTGAATTGATTTTAGAAACAAGGCAGGTGGTAAAAATCAATGCTAACACCATTGAACAGGCAGAACAGCAACTTAGGCAGCACCTTGAAGCTAATCCAGGAGCGATTAATGGTGTATGGGATATCACAGTTCCAAAGGAAGTATAAATGAATAAATTGAGAAAATGTAGTTGTTGTGGTAAGATGACGGGTGATGGAGGTGTATTGTGCACATCTCTTGGAGCTTTATCTTTTTATTACTGCAAGAAATGTGCTGAAACCGGACAGGAGCCCTATAATGTGCTTGTTAGTTATTTTGCAAATACAAAATGGGATGATATTCTTCCTTATTGGCAAAACATTATTAAGGAAAGCTGTAGATTGCATTGTAAGACAGTAGAACAGTTTGAACAAGACTGTATTGATTTTATGGAAAACTGCAAACACTGGAGTGAGAACCCATGGTAGAGAGAAGAATTTTTCCATATAGAGTAACATGTCCTTTTTGTCATTCTTTTGATACTTTTCGAGCATGCACAGAATTAGGACAACTCAGTACTTCTCCCCATTATCTTTTTCCAACGGGTTGTTATGCTGCTGTATGTTTTAAGTGTGGTGCAAAATTTTCAAATATGAAACTAGAATTGAAACAAGATAAGGGTGCTGAAAAATATAGACCTATTGCATCCATCCTAAATTATGAAGTACTTGAACTTCCGGCTTTTATGCAGGAAATAAAAGATGTTAATATATCAACGTTTTATTAAAATAAAGAGGTAAATTATGAAAGCATGGATTGCACGTTGTGGTAAGTATGAATGTGAAGTTATGAAGGGAGTCTTCTTAGATAAGGAGAAAGCAAACTTCTGGGAAAAACTAAATACAACTTCTGATAAAATGAATACTTCAGGATGGCTGGAAGAAGTAGAAATTTTAGACGATACAATCAAGCCTACCCAGCTTTATATCAAATATAAGGTACGTTACGATGGTAAAGCTTTAGAGATTATTTCTTCAGAGCTTACTCAAACACCGGAGAAAAATACTTGCAAGTTATGTAATCGCAGTGAATATAGAGCATTAGCAGGTGATTATATTTGTGATATATGCTTTAAGTATGAAGAAAGAAATGAAGAACTTATAAAAGATACAGCTGCTAAGCTTATTGCGCAGTATAAGGTGCTTTATAGAGATGAATCATTAAACCCTGTAGAAATTCAGTTGATGAAAGGTATGATTGGTGAATAGTATGGAACACAAGTATTATAAATTTAATTTTTATGGTGAAGATCATTACATCAGACTTGTAGCTCGTAATTATTCTTATAATAATAGGCTTGCAGTCCAGACTTATGAAGAAGAAGGAGAACCATTTGCAATTCTTACTGTAAATATTGCAGATGAGGAACTTTCTGATGATGCAGCTTATACTGCATTTGTTGACACAAACAACCTTGAAGGCGTTGAGCAGTTTCTTATTTGGAATAAAATTGCAGAACCCACGGGAAGATTTGTACAAAGTGGTTTTTGTAGTTACCCTGAATTTATATTTGATTTGGAGAAATTAGAATGCTCCAACTAGATGATTTTTGCCATATGGAATCAGACTTTCTTCCCTGTGAGTTGCAAGCTATAGATTGTGAAAGTTGTCCCGTCTATTTGGATTATTTAGAATATTTAGAAAATGATGGAGAAGATAAAAATGAGGTTGAAAGAAAAAGTAGATAAGCTAGAACAAGAACTCCATGAAAAATCAAAAATTATTGAATTTCTTTGCAATTATGATAAAGATGATGTAGTAATAACTCAGGAAAGCGAATATACATATGCAACTATCTTTAATATTAACCCTAACCCTAAGAAAACCATTGTATATCTTTATGGGGGTAAGTTGCAAGAAGTAGATGTAAATTATCTAGCCCATAGAAAGCTTAAAGTTCTAAAGAATATGAAGACAGAGGCTCTTATTAGTATTACCACATTTAATGGATATAAGCCACTTCTACTAAACAAAGCTACAGGACAATTAACTGAAATCTCGGATGAGATATGTGAAGAACTACTAAAAATTGCAGACGAGAAAAAAGAATCATTTTCCATTGGTAACTCAAATGTAAGGACTGGATTTATGAGTATAGGAGACTAACATATGTATCATGTAAGAGTAACAAATTTTGAAGAATTGGAAAACACTCTTAATGCTCTTCCAGAGACGGAAGAAGTAGTTACAATCAATACTGCAGGCACTCAAGCTGTAATAACTACAAAAGATAAAAATAGTTATAATGAAGCAGAAAATACCCTTAAAAAGAAACAAAGACTATTAGAACAAGTAAGTGGGAGAATTCCAAATTATGACTGAAAATAAACAAAGTCTTGGTGATAGAATGAAAGGATATGAAGATTCTTATCGTCTTTATCTCCCAAGAAGATTGCCTGTTATTATTAGATTAGATGGCTGTCATTTCTCTACAGTAACGAGAGGGTTTCAGAAACCTTATGATAAAGTTTTCTCCTATACAATGGCTGATGTACTTCAATATTTAGTAGAGAATATTCAAGGTTGTGTTTTTGGATGGACAGTTTCTGATGAAATTTCTCTACTTCTAAGAAATGATCAAACGCTTACCACAGATGCTTGGTATGGAAATAATCTACAAAAAATTGCAAGTGTGAGTGCTTCCATGGCGTCAGCAGCATTTAGAAAATTCTTCTGGGAGCGTACAAGAGATCTAGATACCGATTATCATTTTCATTATCATGTAATTGATGAGCTTTATGGTCCAGGAATAACAGAAAAGAACTTAAGTGCTTATAACGAGACCAATGAAAACATAATTGTATTTGATTCAAGAGTATTTATTTTACCGAAAGAGGAAGTCTGTAATTACTTTATCTGGCGTCAAAAAGATGGAAGAAGAAATGCAGTCAGTGCGTTAGCACAAATCCTGTATAGCCATAAGGAGTTACAAGGAATCAAGACTGAAGATCTTATCAATAAAATGAAAGAAGAGAAGAATATTGATTTTACATCAACTCCACAATCTTTTAGAAACGGTATTTCTTGCTATGAAGTTCAAGAAAAAAAGTGGCTAAATTACGCGACCCCAATCTTTACTGAAGATAGAGAATTTATTGAAAAATGGCTTGAAGTAGGTGAAGATTGAGTTCATAAAATTACTCACACATTCACCTCTTTTTCATATATAGGGAGAGCTGCGGTTAGCCCGGCTCTCCCAATTTTTTATATTCTTATACGTTGCTAAATTATATGAAATTGTAAGTTGGAGCATAAATATGAAACTTAAAATAATAATTAATTCTAGAGCCCGGAAGAACGGGGGGGGGGCAACTGGTAGGTGTAGCTTAAAAAATATAGATAGTACACTTCAGCATGGTACTTCAAAAATAAGGGGTACCGCACATGCCTAACCTAAAAGAAATTATAAAAGTAACCGCACCGCAAATGGAAACACTAATAGGTGGAGGAACTGTGGGTGGACGTACATTAGCGGATGATGTTCTTTATGCTGTAGAAAGGGAAGGATCTATTGCAGGTCCTACAGGACCCACCGGAGCTACGGGACCTGTAGGTCCTACAGGCGCTACAGGAGCTAGAGGACCAACCGGTGCAACAGGGGGTACAGGTGGTCAAGGTCCCGCAGGCCCTGTCGGACCTACGGGAGCTCAAGGTAGAACTGGTCCTACCGGGAGTAGAGGTAATGATGGTGGTTATGGGGCTCCTGGTCGAGGTATTGCTTACGTAAATTCTTCTTCTATTGGGAGTCTGACGCGTGGAGCGACCATTAATGATGTAAGTGGAGAGACTTTCAGAACTCCTTATTATGGAGATGCAAGCTTTTCAGAATATGCAAATAAAATTGCAAATATTATTGTACAATATAGTAATGGTCATATTTGGAATTATAATGGTAGTTCTTCTGGTGGATGTTATACAGATACAGGACGTTCTATATATGGTCTTGGATATGATACAGTTATTGGGTCACAAGAGGAGTTTGAAGCATGGTACGCTGAACTTGACGCCGAGACGTATAAAGGTGAGAGTGTTCTCATTCTTAGTGGCACATATGCCCGTAGTGATGGTGAAGGTCTTCACCTGCCTGATACGCTAAAACAGCTGCATGGACTTGGAACCGTAAAAATAAATATTACTAACTTTGTGTATAGCTATACTAATAATGAAGGTGGTATTTGGTATACTACCACTCCGACTACAAAAGAATATTCTATTGAAAATATATTTTTGCATTGTGTCGCCATCAGCAGCCGCAGCGGCAGCATCTACGGCTTCCGCTCGTGCACTAACCTCACTAACTGTACCGGCACCGGCACCGGCAACGGCAGCGGCGGCGGCAACGGCTTCGGCTCGTGCACTAACCTCACTAACTGTACCGGCAACGGCACCGGCTACGGCGGCAGCAACGGCTTCAGCTCGTGCACTAACCTCACTAACTGTACCGGCACCGGCGACGACAACGGCCGCGGCGGCGGCAACGGCTTCGGCTCGTGCACTAACCTCACTAACTGTACCGGCAACGGCACCGGCGGCGGCTACGGCGGCGGCAACGGCTTCCGCTCGTGCA
>CANRJW010000018.1 GCA_947631035.1 uncultured Bacilli bacterium | reverse complement strand
CCAAATGATGGCGGCCAGTATCAGGCCTTATAGGCCATTGAGAAAATCCACCTCTTTTAGGGGTGGATTTTTAATGTTTATAAGTAATACTTATAGTATATAAATTTTTGATATTGGTAAATGTTGAAGTTTATTTTTATAATTTAATTAGGAGGAATTATTTATGAAAAATAATAAATTTATAGATTTACATGTTCACTCAAATAATTCTGATGGAACTTTTGCGCCAAAGCATTTGATTAGCATGGCTGAAAAAAACAATATTGGTATATTGTCGATTACAGATCATGATAGTATAAGAGCTTTTGACGAATTTAAATGTAATATACCATATAATATGCTAGGGATTAAGGGAATAGAATTTTCGTCGTTTATTATAGAAAATAAGGAAAAAATAAAATTACATATTTTGGGTTATTGTTTTGATGAAAATAATTATTTATTTCAAAAACTTGTAAATGAAATGACTGAAAAAAGAATCGATAGGCATTTAAAACTATTAAAAGAAGTAAGGGAAAGAATAAAAAAAATTCCTGAAGAAGAAATAGAAAAATTAAATATTGGTAAGTATTGCTGGTTTGATAGAGAGGTGATCAAATGTCTAGAAAATGCAAAATATTCTAATGAAATTATAGAAGAGCTTAGAAAGTTTTATAAGACAAATCGATTTAGTTATGGTCCTGATTATAATTTAGAAGTAAAGAGAGTTATTGAAACTATACATGCAGCTGGTGGATTTGTTATTTTTGCACATCCTATGGCTTATAAATTTTCAAATGATAAAAATATGGTTTTTGAAATTATAAATAGACTTATTCATCTGGGAATCGATGGTATAGAAGTTTATCAATCCGATTGTTTAAGCGAAGATACAATATGGTTAAGTAAGATTGCTGATAAAAATAATTTGCTATATTCTGTTGGAAGCGATTTTCATAGAATTATAAATTCTGATGGAAGACAAATAGGGTTGGGAATAAATAATAATTTATGTATAACAGAAACATCATTAACAAATGAGATAATAAAATCTAAAAAATATTTTAAGAAGGTGAAATGATGAAAAAACATATATTTTATCTTTTTATAGGATTAGGCGTTAAGTTTTCTAAAAATAAAACACTTGGTATTATTAATATGGATAATCAAAAACTTATGTTTAAAGGGAGGATATAATATGTATTTAAAATTAATTGAAGAAATTCCAAATGAAATTTTAACTTATTATGAAAAACCTTTTTATGTGTATTTGTCTTTATCGAATTTATGCAATGCAAGTTGTGAATTTTGTGACGTTCGTACTAATAAAGAAAAAAATTGTAGTATAGATGTATTTAAATTAATAGATGAATTAACAAATTTAGGAACGAAATATATCCATTTTACTGGTGGAGGGGAACCATTTATTAATGATAAAATTTTACAATATATGGATTATTGCACTAAAAAAGATTTAAATATAGTATTTATTTCGAATGGTTATAATTTAAATGAAGATAAAATTAAGCAATTGTCTAACTATAATATTAAAGCTGTCTTTTTTTCTATAGATAGTTATAAACCTGATGTTCATGATTCATTAAGACGATTGCCAGGGTTATGGAATAGAGTTACTAATAATGTGAATTTAATTAAAAAATATATTCCGAATGTGAAAATTGTAATAAATCATGTATTAAATAAAAAAAATATAGACGATTTTGAAAAATTTATTGAATTAAAGAAAAAATATAATTTTGATTATATAAATCCTATTATTATAAAGGATTATGATGAGTTGTTTTTTACTGAACAGCAAATAATTAATTATAATAAAAATTTAAGTAATTATTATGACTTAGCCAAAAAATTAGGGGTTGAATTTCTGTGTAATGATATAAATTTTTTTAAAAAAAGTATTTCTACATTAGGTGATAGAACTAATAACAATGATTTAAGATGTATTTATCCTTCGTTTTGTTCATTTATTGATGCTCCTACTGGGTTTGTATATCCATGTGATTGCAGTATTCATAGAGATAGGACTATATATAAAATCGGAGAATTAAAAGAAAATTCTATGGATGAAATATGGAATGGTGAAAAAAGAAAAATATTAAAGAAAAAATTATTAAATAGCGAATTAAATTGTAAAACTAAATGTGATGAGGCAAATTGTCAATTTAATTATTGTTATTTTAATCAAAGAGGTAAATAAATATGAAAATTTTAGTATCGGCTGAAAGTTTTGGATATGGTCCAATAGCAACATGTTTGAATGTAATAAAAGAATTAAAAAAACACAATGATGTATCAGTAGATTTTATTGGTTTTGGAATTTCATTGGAACAAGCAAAATTAAGTGGTTATTTTGATAAATTTTATGTATGCGATATATATAATTTTGAATCACTAAAAAAATTTGAAAAAACTTTTAAAAAATACAATATTTTCTTTTCAAGTGAAAATATAAATGGAGCTATTTTTGGTTTGCAGTTTATTAAGAATACTTATTATGTTGATAATTTGATATGGATGTGGGATAAAATTCCAATTGAATTAGGAAAGGTAAAAAAATATTTTATATCTGAAACTTTTCCTTGCAAAGAAAATTTTAATAGAATTGGAGATGTAATAGAAAATCCAATATTTGTTGGTCCTGTAAGAGACTTAGAGTCTGTACATATAAAAAGAAAAAAGAATCAATTAGTTATAAATTTTGGAGGTGCATCATCATTTTTGCTTGAACAATCTATAGTAAATGAGTTTTATAATAAAATAATAAATGATATTCTATCCACTGATGAAATAAATCGATTTGATTCAGTTATTGTATGTGGAGGTAGCAAAGTTATTGATAATTTAAAACTGCAAAGAAAAAAATCTAATATTAAAATTGTTACTCTAGCACACGAAGAATATTTAAAAGTTATGGCCGAGTCTTCACATTGTATAATGTCCTCTGGATTAGGTAATTTTATAGAGACATTAAATAAAGATATAAATATTATGTATTTACCCGCAATTAATTATAGTCAATTATTACAATTACAATATTATGACAAAATGAAATTTGGATTTAAAATTTTGAATTGGGATTTATTTGATTTTTATAAATATATTCCTATGTATTTAGATGAGGAAACTGGTGTGAATATGGTTGTTGAAAATATTAAACAATTTAATTCAAACGATTATAGACTTTTAATTCATAAATATATAAAAGAATATTTAACTGAATCTCAACAAATAAGTTTTGACAAAAGAAATAAATTTTTTGAAAAATTTGATAAAAATGCATCTAAGATGATTGCAGATACGATTTATAATGAAAATAAATAAGAGGTGATTTTATGATTATACCAAATGATCCATTTATTGGTACTCACTATATTGGGAGAGAAGAGGTAAAAGCGGCCAAAAAAGTATTAAAGAGTAAAAGTTTATTTAGATATCAAGGACCAAAATTGCTTTATAAAACTGATGAATTTGAATCAAATATGAAAAAGTATTTGAGCGTTAAGTATGTTTTAGCTTGTTCCAATGGAGGAAGCGCAATTAAATTGTGCTGTATTGCTAATGGAGTAGGTCCAGGAGACGAAGTTTTAATGTCGCCATTTACATTTATTGCTTCTGCTAATAGTGTGCTAGCATGTGGAGCTGTTCCTAAATTTGTTGATATAGATGAAACAATGAATATTAATCCAGATGAAATTGAAAAAAATATAGGTCCTAATACCAAAGCTATTTTAGTTATACATATGCAAGGTCAACCATGCGATATGCCTAAAATCATGAAAATAGCCAAAAAAAATAAATTAATAGTGATAGAAGATACTGCTCAAGCTTTTGGAGCTGAAATAAATGGAAAAAAAGCAGGAACAATAGGTGATTGTGGTGCATTTAGTTTACAAGCAGGTAAAACCATTACATCCGGTGAAGGAGGATTTTTGGCAACAAATAATAAAAAAATATATGAATTTGCTAAAATGTATCATGATAATGGGGGATTCAGAGTAGGATGCAATTATCCTATATGGGAAAATAAAAAAACTATATTTGGAGAAAATTTTAAAATAACGGAGTTACAAAGTGCAATCGCTAATGAGCAACTAAAGAAAATAGATATGATATTGAAACATCAAAAAAATAATTATAATTATCTTATTAATAAAATTGATAAAGAGTTTTATACTATTAGGCCATGTGTAAGCAATAGCAAATTAGTATATTCAAATATAGCATTTGAATTTCATACGCAAAATGAATGTAATCAGTTTATTAAATATATGAATACTTATGGTATTGGATTTAATATATATTGTAATAATTTAATTAATCAATATGATACTTTTAAATATAAAACTTCTTGGCATAATTCAAAATTTCCATACAACATTTCTAAATATCAGCAAACAAAATGTCCAAAAGCAGAGTCATTATTTAAAAGAGTGGCTTGGTTTAGCTTATCGGCTTCTTTAAAGAAAAAACATTTAAAATATATCATTCAAAAGTTAGAGGAGTACAAAAATGAATTTTAGCAATTCAAATATATGGAACGATTCTTTATATATTAGGTATCCGATAAGTAAAATAATTAATATAGGAAAATTATATTTTTACAATGAGAATAATTTACTCATCTGCCAAAATTTTTTTGATCTAAATATCGGTAAATTTGAAATTGAAAAAATGATAGACAAAATTGTTGGAGGAAGTAAAATTAAATTTAGTTATATTAATAACTCTAAAACCCTTGATAATTTAAAGAAAATTTCGTTTGATAATAATTTCAAATATGAAATAATTGATACTTGGGAGGCTCCGAGATTATTTCTTGAAAATAATCTTTCAAATTATTTATTAACTGAATGTGGAAATCAAATAAAAAAAAATTATAGATTGTATAAGAGAAATAAGGAAAATTATAAATTTTATAATTCTGATAATAATGATATTTTAAAACTTTGGAGTTGGGTGTTAAAAATAGATTATAATTCTTGGAAAAGAGAAGAAAATTCCGATATGAAGAGTTTAAATCGAGAAGATTTACAATATTTACCCTTTTTGCTGTTGAAAAGAGACAAAAGTAATTTAGTTGTAGTTTGTGATACTGCTGATAATCCACTAGCGTATTCTCTAATATTTAAGGGTGAAAATGATTGTTGGTATGCAGTTAAATGGGGAGCATCTTATCAAGGAAGAAAAAAATATGCTGGTTTTAGAGCGTTATTTAATCATTTAGAATATATTTTTTCGGTTGATAAACATGTTTATATTGATTTTTGGGGGAGAAGAAATCAAACTTATAATTTGTTAAAAAATAATTCTATTATTAGAAATCATATTGTTATTTATAAAGGAGAAGATTAATATGCACATTAAACTTGGAAATATTAAAGATATTCCGAATATAAATGAAAAAATTGATAATAGTTATAATGGTACTTGTTTTGCGTATGATTGGTTTTTAAAATTAAAAAATAGTGAAAAAATTCTTAAAATATATGATGAAAAAAATAATTTAATAGGCTTTATGCCAATCTTTAATAATAAGAATGATAGATTCATTACACAAAGTACGATGTATATTCCTTATGGTGGACCTGTTATTTTTAATCTTCCAAATGAAGAAAGAAATAAAATTAGATATATTAGAAATATGGAAAAGGCATTATGCCAATATTTACAAATTCACTATGATGAAATTAATTTTTCGACTGATAACAATATAATTGATATTATGCCATTTATTAGAGCAAATTTTACACCAGAATTGCGTTATACTTATAAATTGGACTTATCGGTAGGAATCGAAAAGATCTATAAAAATTTTGGCGGTGATAGAAAAAAAGATATAAGAAAAGCAAAAAAAAGAAATATAGAATTTGTGGTTGACTCCAATGTGGAATATTTTGATGTCAATAAAGCTATGAAATGGGAGTCAAAGTATGGCTTTGAATCAACTGCTGATTTTGTAAAGAAATATATAAATAAAACTATAAAAAATGGTAAAGGTATGTGCTTTGTTGCTAAAGAAAATGATAAAATAATAGGTGGTGTTCATATAGCATGGGATTTAAATACAGCATATATTCTATATTCATATTATGAAGAAGAGTATGATGACGTTGCAATTGCGTATATTTATTATAAAATGTTTGAATATTTAATTAATAATAATGTTGTTAAGTATATAGATTTTGAAGGTTCAGTATTTGAATCAATTGAGGATTGGAATATTTCTTTTGGAGCATACCAAAGCCGCTTTTATAATCTGCATTGGAATAATAAAGATAACCTGTATTTAGATGTATATAATTATGGAGATAAGTAATTATGAATAAAAAAAATATATTAGCATTAATGTATGATTTTTACAATTTACATATGTTAAAAGCACAAAATGATGATATTGATTATTATATAAATCAAATAAAAAAATATAATGCTAAAAATGTATTGATAATAGGAGCTGGAACAGGACGCGTAGCTATTCCATTATCTAAATACACTAATATTACGGCATTAGATTTTGATGAAGAAAGATTGAATCTTTTAAGAAAGAAAGAAAAAAATATTGAGGTAGTATGTGTTAATTTTTTTGATTATGAAGATCAAAAAAAATACGATTTAATAATTGTTCCATACAGTACGTTACAATTTGATAATAATAAAGAAAAACTTAATATTTTTTTTAATAAATTGAATGAAATAATGAAGAAAAATACTTTAGTGATTTTTGATGTATCGGAAAGTTTTAATACAAAAAATGATAGAAATAAAGATTTTTTGTTCAAAGATTATTGTAGTGAAGTTGAAGATGAAGTTGAAGTCTATTATACTGCTAAGAAATTTAAAGACTACATTGAATTCTACATTGAATATAAATTATGTACAAAAAATGTTAGTGTTATTGAACATGAAAAATATTATTACTATGATAGGAAACTATTGTTTAATGTGATAGAAACTAATAATTTTGAAATATTAAAAATTGATGATGGATATGGTAAAGATGATTTTAAACATAAGCATTTATATCATTGTAGGAAAAAATAAAAAATTTATAAAATACAATTTATTTAGCTAATGCTGAATAGAAAATAGACAAGTTTGGTGATTTAGGATGAACAATAGATTGTTGGGAAAAATGTTTGCTCAAAATTTTAATAAAAAATATGGAATTATAACGTATTCAGGAACTTTAGCTATAGAAGTCGCACTAAGTAGTATAGGATTAAAAAAGGGGGATAAAGTTTTAGTTTTATCCGAAGTTTGTTATTCAATAGTAAATACCATTTTAAAATTAGATTTAATTCCGGTCATAGTAACTTCTGAAAATGGATTATATTTAACAGATAATGACTTAAATAAAATATTAAGTAAGCAACATATTAATTGTATTCTATTGGTACATCAGTATGGTATTCTAAATAAGATTAATTTAAAAAAATATAAAACTGATGGAATTAAAATTATTGAAGATGTGGCTCAAGCATGGAATATTGGAAATAATGAATATAAGATAGGAGAATATAGTGATATTGTTGTTACTTCGTTTGGTAAAACAAAACCATTAAGTTATGGTATAGGTGGTGGTTTATTTTTTAATCAAAAATCCATATTCAATAATTTAGATTATTATGATAATGAAAGCAGAGAAAAAAAGGAAATTTTATTGTCGTACACTTACCCATTATGTGAGTGTATTGAATATGATAAACTAAAATCATTTGCTAATAGTATAGTACAAGAACAAAGACATAATGCCAAGCAATATTACAATTTGATAAAAAACAATAATAGGATTAAATGCATTGAATATGATGATAAACATGTATGGCATAGATTTCCCATATGGGTAGAAGATGTTAATTTATATCAAAAAATAATAAAGGAATTAAATAATACAGATTTAGAATATCAATTATTACATAAAATTAATTTAATGAATTTAAAACGTAATGAAAATTGTATAAAGTATAATAATCAAAATAATCCAAAATATATTATATTGTTAAGAACTCGGAATGTTGATACAAATAAACAATTAGAAATATTAAAAAGAGTTATAGAAGATATTATATAGTGTGATAAATTTGATTTTATGCTATAATATTGGTGATTTTTGGAAAACAATTACAATAAGAGGTGACTAACATGATTGAAGTAAGTGTAAATAATGCCCAAAAAAATTTTGGCTTTAAAAAAGTTTTGGATGGTTTTGATTTAGAAGCATCAACTGGTGAAAGAATTGCATTAATTGGACCGAATGGTTGTGGAAAAACCACTTTATTTAAAGTTATTTTTGGGGAAGAAAGTTTAGATCAAGGAACGATTTCGATAAGGAAAAATGCAACATTAGGATTCTTATCTCAAATCCCTCCAAAAGTAAATGATTCAGTAACGGTTAAAGATATTTTACTTAAAAGTTTTGCTGAAGTTTTTAAAATAGAAAAGCAATTAAGAGAATATGAAAAAAAATTAGCGTCTGTGTCTCCAAATAAATTAGAGGCTGTACTAGGAATGTATGGCAAATTGCAGGAACATTTTTCAAACATGGGTGGTTATGAAATAGATGAAAAAATAAGTAAAATTTGTAATGGTTTTAAAATATCGGATGACATGCTAGATAGAAGTTTTAATACATTATCTGGTGGTGAAAAAACAATAGTAAACCTTGCATCACTAATCGTTAGCAATCCTGATATTTTATTATTAGATGAACCAACCAATCATTTGGATATTGATACTTTAGAGTGGTTTGAACAGTTTTTAATTCATTATAATGGAACGATTATTATTAGTTCACATGATCGATATTTCTTAGATAGAGTAGCTACAAAAACTATTTTAATAGATAGAGGGAAATCAGAAGTTTATCATGGAAATTATTCATATTATTTAGAAGAAAGTGAAAGAAGAGCCCTAGCGGAATTTGATGAATATAAAAATCAACAAAAACAAATTGAAGCCATGAAAGCAACAATTAAAAAATTAAAAGAGTGGGGTGAAAGAGGAGATAATCCAAGATTTTTTAGAAGAGCGGCATGTATTGAAAGAAAGTTAGAAAAAATGGAAGTATTGGATAAACCCGATGCTAAAAAGCAACTTCCACTAGACTTTGAGATTAATGGTCGTTCAGGTAAGGATGTACTAGCCGTAGATGATTTAGGGATTATTGTCGGAGATAAAGTGATTTTAGATGGAGCAGAATTATATTTAAAATATGGTGAAAAAGTTTGCTTAATGGGGAAAAATGGTGCAGGTAAATCTACTTTTGTGAAAGCAATACTTTATGGAGATAACGTTTATCAAGGAGAAATAAAGATTGGAAGTAACGTTTCAATAGGTTATATACCACAAGAAATACGATTTGAAAATGAATCTGCTACAATATTAGATACGGCAAGGAAATGTTTTAATGGCACAGAAACGCAGTTAAGAGCAACTTTAGCAAAGTTTTTGTTTTACGGAGAAAATGTTTTTAAAAGAGTTGGAAAATTATCTGGAGGAGAAAAAGTTCGATTAAAATTATTTGAACTCATTCAAAAGAAAGCAAATCTGCTCATACTAGATGAACCGACGAATCACATTGATATTGATACCAAAGAAATGTTAGAAGAAGCTTTAAGTGAGTATAAAGGAACATTATTTTTTATTTCTCATGATCGATATTTTATTAATAAATTAGCAGAAAGAATAATTAATATTGAAAATAAAAAGTTTCATCAATATTTAGGAAATTATGATTATTTTAAAGAACAAAAAACAAAAAAGTTAATTCCTTTTGAAAATGTATCTAATGGTAAAAGAAAATAGGTGAGGAAAATGAAATTTAATTATGAATTAAGTAATAAAGTATTACGATTTATTGATAAGGCAAATCTTGAAGAAATTAGTATTGGGTGTTCTGACTCTCAAGTTTTCAAAATTGAAAAGAATAATAAATTGTATTTTATCAAAATTTCATCTAAAGGAAATCTTACTTCTGAATATGAAAAACTTAAATGGCTTCGTGGTAAATTAAGTGTACCTAAAATTGTTTTATATGATTGTACAGATGATACTGAATTTTTAATTACAGAATCTATAAATGGAGAAATGGTATGTTCAGAATATTATTTAAATAATCCGGAAATAGGAATTAATGTAATTGCGAATGCTTTTAAACAAATTAATAATGTAGATATTAAAAATTGTCCTTTTAATGTTACGCTTGATTACAAATTAGCCTTAGTAGAAAACAATGTTAATAAAAATTTAATTCATGTCGAAGATTTAAAAGCGGAAACATTAAAAAGATTTGGAAATTTAGAAAATATTATTAAATTTTTAAAAGATAATAAGTTTAACGACGAACTTTGCTTTTCTCATGGTGATGTAAGTTTGCCAAATATATTTGCTATAGATAATGAATTTTCTGGCTTTATTGATGTTGGAGAATGTGGAATTGCTGATAAATGGTTTGATTTGGCAATTTGTGAAAAGTCAATTAGAAGAAATTATGGTGAACAGTATGTTTCAAAATTTTATGAGAAATTAAATATAATTCCTGAACGAGACAAGATTGATTACTATTTATTAATGATGGAACTTTATTTGTAGTAATAAGGTAATATTTTGGTAATTTTGATGTGAAAGGTTAATTGTTTTATTGGAAAAATAGTTTATTTTAGATATAAATTAACTATTGCAAACGACAAAAATCTACGTTAAAATTTTATTGGTGGTTGTAAATGAATAAAGATAATAAGTTTTTTATAGGGATTGTCCTTTTGTTATTAGCAAGTATGATTGCTATTGGAGTAATTGTTTTTCGTGATAAAAGGGAAGAACAATCGAAAATGGGTGGAAATGCTGAAGGATTAATATTTAAAAATGAATATGAGTCTTTAAATAATGTAATTCGTGAGAAAGATGGTAAAACGATTAAAGAAATTTCTATTAGTGCAAACAATCCTGTTGATATTGTCTCAGAAGAAGAGGCAGTTGCTTTACTTGAAAGTGGAACAGGAATTCTCTATTTTGGTTTTCCAGATTGTCCTTGGTGTCGAAGTATGCTACCCGTTTTACTAACAACATTAGATAATGTAAGTATTGATAAACTTTACTACTTAAATATCAGTAATACACGTGATACTTTAGCGTTAGATTCAAATAACAAAGTAGAAGTAAAAGAAGAAGGAACACCAGGATATTACAATATTTTAAAATTAATGGATGGTGTTTTAGAACCTTACTATTTAACGAGTGCTGATGGTGAACAAATTGATACTCAAGAAAAAAGATTGATGGCTCCAACTGTGGTAGGGGTAAAAAATGGTGAAATTACCCAAATTCATGTGGGAACGGTGGAGAGCCAAGAAAGTGGTTATGACGATTTAACAATCGAAGAACAAGAAGAACTATCCAATATCTTCATGGAACTGATTAGAAGTGTCTATGATATTGATTGTGATGAAGCCTGTTAAGAGCGCAATGCTCTTTTTCTTTTTCTCAAAATGTAAAATGATTTTTTCTCAAAATGTAAAATAAAAATTGCTTTTTTTGTAAAATAATGATACAATCTTTTTAGAAAAAGAAGGGATAAAATGAATTATTTACCGAGAGTTGTGGATAAAGAAATAGAAGAACTTATGAAAATTATGGGGGCCGTTCTTATCGAAGGCTGTAAATGGTGCGGAAAATCGACGACCGGATTTCATCATGCTAAAAGTATCATTGAGTTTCAAAATCCCGACCGAAAACAAGAATATGAAGAGATTAAAAATACCAAGCCTTCCTTATTTTTAAATGGCGAAAAACCAAGAATGTTTGACGAATGGCAAATGTATCCTGTTGTATGGGATGCTATTCGAACAGATGTTGATCATTCTGGAAAAAAAGGGGAATATATTCTTACGGGTTCTGCTAAACCAAGCGAAGGAGAAACTATGCATACAGGAACGGGCAGAATATCAAGAGTCCTCATGCGTCCTATGAGTTTATTTGAATCTGGTGACTCTACAGGAGAAGTAACATTCTCTGACATCTTAAAAGGTAAAGATATTGAAGGCGTATCAAAATTATCTTTAGAAGATTTAGCAAGTGTAATTGTCCGCGGTGGATGGCCTGCTTCTATACAAGTTGCTGACTCTCTAAAATATCGTTTTGCTAAAGAATACGTCAAAGCACTAGCGCATGAAGAAGTAAAAAAAATTGATGGAGTTGAAAGAAATCCTGAAAAAATGTTGCATGTTTTAAGAAGTCTTGCTAGAAATATTTCTACACCCGTTTCGAATACGACGATAGAAGAAGATGTGAAAAATAACTTTGATGCTGATATTTCTAGACCCACTTTAATAGATTATTTAAATACATTAGAAAAATTGTTTGTAATTGAAGATGTCAATGTGACAAATTTGAATTTTAGAAGCAAATATGCCCTTCGTACCAAACCTAAAAAATATTTTGTTGATCCTTCTATTGCCACAGCCATATTAGAAATGACTCCAGAGGACTTGATTCAAGATTTAAATACTTTTGGATTTTTATTTGAATCCCTTTGTATGAGAGATTTAAAAGTTTACACGCAAAGTTATGGAGGAGATATTACTTTTTATCGTGATGAAAAAGATTTTGAAGTCGATGCTATACTAAGAACAAGTAGTGGAAAATGGGGAGCAATTGAAATAAAACTTGGTGCTGGCTATATCGATGCGGCTGCAGAAAATCTTCTAAAGTTTAAAGAACGTGTTGACAGCAAAAAATGTGGGGAACCAGCCTTTTTAATGGTTCTAACCGGTACCAATTATTCTTATAAAAGAGAAGATGGCGTTTATGTTGTCTCAATAGGAACATTGAAGAATTAAATACCTCTTGTTCCGAAACACAATTTTCCTTATAATAAAATTAAGAATTTGATAGAAAGGTGAATGGCTTATGAAACTAATGACACTCTTACCCGCAGATAAATATGTGGTTGTCAATAAAACAATGCTCACCGATAAAGAACGTAAAAATTTAATTAGTTTATATGAACCCATTATTGGCTATGCTGCCGTTAGTTTATACCTTACTTTATGGCGTGATTTGGATCGTTTAGAACTTGTCAGTATGGATTATAATCACCATCACCTTATGACCATTTTAAAATGTAGTTTAGAAACCATTAAAGAAGCTAGAGATGCCTTAGAAAGCGTTGGTCTTATCAAAACTTATGTCAAAGAAGGGGAATTAAATAGTTATGTTTATGAACTATATTCTCCCTTAAGCCCTAAAGAATTTTTTAATCATCCGATATTTAATGTCGTTTTGTATAACAATTTAGGAAAAAACGAATATGAACTTTTAAAGACCGAGTACCAAGAATATAAAATCGATTTAAAAGAATACACAGATGTGACTCATACTTTGGATAGTACCTATAAATCTTCTAGTTCTTTAACCTTTGATGCTATTGGTAAAAATGAAAATAGTCTTACCTTACAAGACCAAGTGGATTTTGATTTGCTTTTTTCTTCCTTACCTAAAGGAATATTAAATGAAAAGAGTGTCAACAAAAAACTAAAGGAACTTATTAATAATTTAGCTTTTGTTTATAATTTTGATACGTTAAAAATGGTTGAAATGATTCGTTTGGTATTAAATGAAAAAGGATATATAGATAAAGAAAATCTTCGTAAGATGTGTCGCAAGTATTATCAATACAATAACAATGGAAAATTGCCAACTTTAGTCTATCGTACGCAACCAGAATATTTAAAGAATCCAATTGGAGATAATTCCAATCGAGGTAAGATTATTGCAGTTTTTGAAAATACGACGCCATATGACTTTTTAAAAAGCAAATATAAAGGAAGTAGTCCAACCAATCGGGATTTAAAATTATTGGAAACTTTATTAGTTGATTTAAATTTAAAGCCTGCAGTTGTCAATGTTTTAATTGATTATGTATTAAAGAAAAATGAGAATAAATTAAATCAGGCTTTTGTGGAAACGATTGCTGGACAATGGAAAAGAATGGGGATTGAGACCGCTGAAGATGCGATGAATGTTGCAGAAAAAGAACATAAAAAATATAGTAAAAAATTAACCAATAAAAAAGTAGATAAAACAGCAGAACCGGTTTGGTTTAACGAAAAGTTAGAAAGCGAAAATATGAGTCAAGAAGAAGAACAAGAATTAGAAAGTATTTTAAATAAATATAAGTAGGAGGATTTATGGCAAGTTTAAAAGAGTTAGAAAAAGAAGTCAATGTTTTGGATTTGGAAGCAAGTTTTAAAGAAGCTTGTTTGGATAAAGAGTTTGTAAATTTGGTAAAAGCTTTACATTTGAATCCTAAGGAAGCCATGAAAAAGACAAGCCAACTGGTAAATTCTTTAGAAGAAAAAAAGAACTGTCAAGAATGTAAAGGACTTTACATGTGTAAAAATGCTTATTCTGGTTGCCAAGTGATTCCTGAAGTCAAAGAAGATTCCTTATACTTTACTTATAAACCATGTAAATATCAACAACAAGTTTATGAAAAAGAAAAAGAGCAAAATAAAAAAATTCGTATGAAAGATATTGATACGAAAGATAAAAAACAAATTCCTGTTATTAAATGGTTGGATACTTTTTATGAAGAATTTGATGTGATGCAAAATAAAAAAGGCCTTTATTTACATGGTAGTTTTGGTTCTGGTAAAACCTATTTAATTAGTGCTCTTTTAAATGAACTTCATGATGTAAAACATGTGAGTGTGGAAATTGTGTATTTTCCAGATTTATTACGTTCTTTAAAAGCTTTTGATGATTTTTCTTATAATATGAATCGATTTATGAAAACAGACCTATTACTTATAGATGATATTGGTGCCGAAAAAGTGACCGAATGGGGTCGTGATGAAGTTCTTGGTACTATTCTCCAAGAAAGAATGAATCAACACAAAACCACTTTTTTTACTTCTAATTTGAATATGAAAGAATTAGAAGAACATTTATCTCTTTCAAGTAGTGGTGTTGATAAAGTAAAAGCCAGAAGAATTATTGAAAGAATCAAACAATTAACAGAAGATTTGGAGTTAATTGCGGAAAATAAAAGAAATTAAAAAGAAAGAGGGAATAAAAAACTCTTTTTTCTTTTATACTAATATTAGCACTCAATATTGACAAGTGCTAATTGTAAGAGTATACTAACAATTAGAAAAGAGGGATAGTATGTATAATAATCAAGAACCAGAAGAAAATGTTTTAGAAAAATATGGGCGAGATATCGTAAAAAGTGTTATTGATAATAAAATTGATCCCGTGATTGGTAGGGATGAAGAAATTCGTGATGTCATCCGTATTTTATCGAGAAAGACTAAAAATAACCCGGTATTAATTGGAGAAGCGGGGGTTGGAAAAACGGCTATTGTGGAAGGCCTTGCTGAGCGTATTGTTGCTGGAGATGTTCCAAGTAGTTTAAAAAATAAAACGATTTGGGAACTGGATATGGGTGCTTTAATTGCTGGAGCGAAATATCGTGGTGAATTTGAAGAAAGATTAAAAGCTGTTTTAAAGGAAATCAAGGAAAGTAATGGCAATATCATTATGTTTATTGATGAGATTCACATGATTGTTGGGGCTGGTGAAAATGGTGCCATGGATGCTGGAAATATGCTAAAACCGATGCTTGCTCGTGGAGAGATTAAACTCATTGGAGCAACGACTTTAAATGAATATCGTAAGTACATTGAAAAGGATGGAGCACTAGAAAGACGTTTACAAAAAGTTTTAGTTAAGGAACCCAATGTCATGGATACGATTACCATTTTACGTGGTTTAAAAGAAAGATTTGAAGTTTTTCATAAAGTAAGTATTAAAGATAATGCTTTGGTTGCTGCAGCAACATTAAGTGACCGCTATATCACCGATCGTTTCTTGCCCGATAAAGCAATTGATTTAGTGGACGAAGCCTGTGCCACTATAAAAATGCAAATGGATTCGGTTCCTGTTGAACTTGATAGTCTAACTCGTGATATCATGCGTCTTGAAATTGAAAGAGAAGCCTTAAAAAAAGAAAAAGATGAATTATCCAAACAAAGACTTGAGAAAATTCAAGAAGAACTTACTTCTTTAAAAGAAAAAGAAAGTGTTATGCGTAAGAGTTGGGAAGATGAAAAGGGGATTAATGAAGAAATTGGTAAGAAAAAAGAAGAGTTAGAAACGGCTCGTCATAATCTTGCCATGGCCGAAAATAATTATGATTTAGAGACGAGTGCCAAATTACGTCACGGAGAGATTCCAAGACTTGAACGGGAATTAGAAGAGTTAAAGAAAAAAACGACCAATCTTATGCTTTCTGATACCGTAAGTGATACCGATATCGCAAGTGTCGTTTCCAAATGGACCAATATTCCAGTTACGAAACTCGTAAGTGGTGAAAAAGAAAAACTTCTCCATTTGGAAGAAAACTTAAGAAAAAGAGTAAAAGGACAAGATACTGCTTTAAAACTCGTGAGTGAAGCGATTATTCGTGCGAGAAGTGGAATTAAAGACCCACGTCGTCCGATTGGTTCCTTTATCTTCTTAGGTCCAACGGGTGTTGGTAAAACCGAAGTAGCGAAGAGTCTAGCGAGTGAATTATTTGATGACGAACGTCATATGGTAAGAATTGATTGCTCCGAATACATGGAAGCCTTTAACGTCAGTCGTTTAGTGGGAGCGCCTCCTGGATATGTTGGGTATGACGAGGGTGGACAACTCACCGAAGCGGTAAGAAGAAACCCATTTTCAATTGTTTTATTTGACGAAATTGAAAAAGCCCATCCCGATGTTTTCAATATTCTTTTACAAATCCTAGATGATGGACGTATCACCGATAGCACAGGAAGAACGGTGGACTTTAAAAATACCATCATTATTATGACCAGCAACTTAGGAAGTGAACACATCTTAGACGAAGAAGAAAATAGTGATGCCTTAGTCATGAACGAATTAAAGGCCAACTTCCGTCCCGAATTTATCAACCGTATTGATGAAATTATCGTTTTTAAGTCTTTAACCAAAGAAGTTATAAACGATATCTTAGATAAAATTGTTGCGGAAATCGAATCTCGCTTGATTCCAAGTAATATTCATATTGAACTTACCAAAAACGCTCGAGAAAAAATAATCGAGGAATCTTACGATAAAAACTATGGTGCAAGACCCATTAAGAGATACGTCACGAGAAACATTGAAACACTACTTGCGAATCTCATATTAGAAGACCAAGTAAAATTTAATGATACTTTAGAAATAGATGTAGAAAATAACACATTTGTCATTCATGTAAAAGAAAAGTAGTGTTCTAACGAAAAAAGAAAGACCCTTTTATGGGGTTTTTTGCTTTTTGCAGATAAAAAATAACATCTATGATATCCACTTGCGAGTTTATAAATATTTTGTTACAATTAAAATAGTATAAGAAGGTGTAAATATGGACGATAAAACAACTCTATTTGACATAACGCTATTTAAACAAGCGCAAATAGAATATACCATTAAAGAAGTTTATCAAATTTTAATGGAAAGAGGATATGATCCAATCAATCAAATCGTGGGTTATTTAATTTCAGGAGATCCCGGTTATATTACAAGTCACAAAGAGGCAAGAACGAAAATTCAAGAAATTGATCGTGAACTCATTGTAGCCTTTCTTTTGGAACAATATTTAAAATGAGAGTATTAGGTTTAGATTTAGGAACAAAAACACTTGGGCTCGCTATAAGTGATAAAGAAAGAATCATTGCTTCTCCTTATAAAACGCTTCGCTATACGAATTATGAAGAATTAATACTAGAACTTAAAAAAATTGTTGAAGAAAAAAAAGTGGATACCTTTGTTTTGGGCTATCCAAAAAATATGAACAATAGCTTAGGATTTGCGGTGGAAAGAACGATGGAATTTAAAAGTGTTTTAGAGAATCATTTTTCTATACCAATTATACTTATGGATGAACGTTTATCAACAACAGAAGCTGAAAATGTTTTGATTCGTGTTGATACCAAAAGAAAAAAAAGAAAAGAAATTATTGATAGTTACGCTGCTGCCATTATTTTGGATACATATTTAAAAAAAGAAAGTAGGGAAAAAAGTGGATACGAAAAATAGTATGTTTACCGCTAAAGATAAAGACGGAAACTCTAAAGAATACGAAATTATTTTTACTTTTGATTCGGAGGAAACTAAAAAGAGTTATGTTGTTTATACCGATCACTCGTTAGAAAAAGGAAAAATGAAAGTATATGCCAATGTTTATGATAAAACGGGAAGAATTAAAGAACTTATGCCAATTGAAACCGAAGAAGAATGGAACACCATTGAAACATTTTTAAGTAAATTGGAGAGTGAAATTCATGAGTAAAATGAAATTAAAAAGAAAAGTCGTAGTGCTTTTTCTTTCTTTGTTTGCCCTTGCTTTTCTTCTTTTAGGAATTTATGGTTTTTGTCTAACCAAAGTAAATAATAGTGAAGAAGTTGTAAACTTTACAATAGAAGGTGGAACAAGTAAAATTAAGATTGTCGACGATTTAAAAGAATCTGGATTAATTCGTAGTTCTCTTGCTTTAAAAATTCATTTGTTTTTTCATAACGATATCACATTACAAGCGGGAAAATATGAATTAAAGAGAAATATGAATGCGACAGAAATCATTGAAAATTTACATCAAGGAAAAGTCATTAGTGAAAGTGTAAAAGTTACCTTTATTGAAGGAAAGAACATGACAGACTTTATTCATACCATTACTTCTAATTTTCCTTATACAGAAGATGAGGTAAAAGAGGTATTATCGTCTCGTGAATTCATGAAAGAACTTGTTGAAAAATATGATTTTTTGACAGATGAAGTTTTAAATGGTAATATTTATTATGCACTTGAAGGTTATTTATTCCCTGATACCTATGAATTTCCTAAAAATGCAAGCATTAAGGATATCTTAATCAAAATGTTAAACAACACGGAAGCTAAATTAGAAAGCCTCGATTTACAAGAAAGTGATTATAGTATTCACGAAATTCTTACGATGGCTTCTATTGTGGAATTAGAAGCGGTAAGTGAAGAAGACCGAAGACGTGTTGCCCAAGTCATTTATAAAAGATTAGAAATGGGAAAAGGACTAGGAATGGATGTAACTACCTATTATGCAGTGAAAAAGTCTTTAAAAGAGGCACTTTCTATGAATGATTTAAGAACAGTAAATCCTTATAATACCAGTGAATCGAATAGTGGTATGGCGGGGAAATTACCTGTTGGACCGATTTGCAATCCCTCTTTAATGTCAATATCTGCTGTATTAAATCCAAGTGATACAGAATATATATATTTTTATGCCAATATCAATACCCATGAAGTATTCTTTGCTAATACTTATGAAGAGTTTATTGACATTCAAAGAGAAGTAGGTTGATAAAAATGAAACAGTATATTTTAGAAATGGAACAATATGCTAAAGAAAAGAATGTTCCAATTATTGAAAAAGATTCGATTGCTTTTATTATGAAATTTATTAAAAACAACAACATTAAAAATATTTTAGAAATTGGAAGTGCCATTGGTTATTCTGCTATTTTAATGGCTTCTGCGAGTAAAGAAGTAAAAGTAACCACTATTGAACGTGATGAAGCTCGTTATATGGAATGCTTAAAAAATGTGAAAAAATGTGGCTTAGATAAAGAAGTCAATGTCGTATTTCAAGATGCTTTAGAAGTAAATTTAAAAGGTGTATCTTATGATTTAATCTTTATCGATGCTGCAAAAGGGCAATATACCAAATTCTTTGAAAAGTTCAAATACTTTTTAGCTCCTGGTGGGGTTATTATCACCGATAACTTAAAATTTCATGGTTATGTAGGAAAAAAAGAAACTATTGATAGTAAAAATTTACGTGGAATTGTGGATAAGATTGAAAGTTATATTGAATTTTTAAAAAACAATGAGGAATTTACGACAGAATTTATTGATGTCGGAGATGGCTTAAGCGTGAGTAAAAGAAAATGATGGAAAGAAAATTTTTAGTTGTCGTTGCTAGTAAGGAAATGGTAAAATTGAAAGTTAAAAATGTTAACTTTCTTTTTCCCGTAAAAGACTTTTCTGTTGGTTTTCTAAATACGTATCAAATAGAAGAAATTCAAATACCAGAATCCTATTTGTATATCAATCGTATTTTTGATTGTCAAGGGATAAGAGAATTAGAAGAATTGCTAAAACGAACAACCAAATATATAAAAGGAATTTGTTTTACTGATTTAGGTGTTTTAAATCTAGTAAAAAAATTAAATTTGTCTTTAGAACTTATCTATATGCAAAGCCATAATACGACCAACGTCGAATCTATTAATTACTATTTAGAATATGTCGATAGTGTACTTGTAAGTACGGATATTACCAAAGAAGAAATTCTAACGATTTTAGAACACGCTAAAAAACCTTTAGTTGTTCCTTTCTTTTCCTTAGTGGATGCGATGTATTCGAGAAGAACACTTTTAAACAATTATCAAAATCATTTTGGGCTTCCTAAAAAACAAGAAGAAGTATTAACGGAAGAGGGAACGAAAAAAGAATTTATTGCCATAGAAAATGATTATGGGACGGTTTTATATGCCAAAAAATTTATTGATTATCGAGAAATCGAACATCCAAACATATATTATTCTTTTATTAATCCTTTGCATTTAAGTACCGAAGAAGTCGAAAAAATTATAAATTATGAAGAAATTGATGTAGCAAAAGATACTGGCTTTTTACATCAAGAAACGTATTATCGCTTGAAGGGGGAAGAACAATGAAATCATTAGAATTGCTTGCTCCTGCCGGGGATATGGAAAAATTAAAAATTGCGTATTTATATGGAGCAGATGCGGTTTATTGTGCAGGAAAATCCTTTGGTTTACGTGCCAATGCGAATAACTTTACGAAAGAAGAACTAGAAGAAGCTGTACACTTTGCTCATGAAAGAAATAAAAAACTTTATGTAACCGTCAACATTCTTTTTCATAAAAAAGAATTGGAAGAGTTAAATAACTATTTATGTGAATTAAATCAAATAGGGGTAGATGCTCTTATTGCGAGTGATATTTTAGTTATGAAAAGGGTAAAAGAATTACACTTGAAATTAGAAGTACATGTATCTACTCAAGCAAGTATTTTAAATAGTGAAGCTGCTCTTTTTTACAAAGATTTAGGTGTAACTCGTTTAGTTCTTGCTCGTGAAGCGAGTTTACAAGATATTAAGGAAATCAAAGAAAAAACCAATTTGGAATTAGAATGCTTTATTCATGGTGCTATGTGTACTAGTTTTAGTGGTAGATGTATTATGTCTAATTATTGTACGGGTAGAGATGCTAACCGGGGAGGTTGTGCTCAAATCTGTAGATGGACATTTAAAGCAGGGGAAAACAAAGAAATATTTAGTATGACACCAAAAGACTTGAATTTAATAGAATATATAAAAGAGTTAAAAGAGATTGGTGTAAACTCTTTTAAAGTAGAAGGACGCATGCGTGGAATCTATTACATTGCAACCGTTATTCAAGTTTATCGAAAAATCATTGATAAAATCGAAAATCATACATTAAGTGATGGTTTGATTCGTTATTATTTAGATATCCTAAATCGTTGTGCCAATCGTGATTCTACCCCGCAATTTGTGCATGGGTTACCAACAGAAAAGGAACAATATTTTTTAGGAAGACAAGAATTATCCAATCAAGATTTTTTAGGATTGGTTTTAGAGTATGACGAAAAAACGAAAATAGTAACCTTAGAACATCGTAATTATTTTAAAAAGGGTGATATTGTGGAATTCTTTGGACCAAATTTAGAACCCTATACTTATCAAGTTGGTGAAATTTATGACGAAGAGGGTAACATTTTAGAGGTTTCTAATCATCCTAAAATGATTCTTCGACTAAAAGTAGACATTAAACTAGCAAAATACGATATGATGCGTATAAAAAAGTTTGACAAAAAAGATTATTTATAGTATTCTTAGAACTGGTATTTTTAGAAGGTGGAATGAAACATGAAACAAGTTGAAAATATTATGCTAACGGCGGATGGTTATTTAGAGTTAGAACAAGAATTAAATTTGTTAAAAACAGAAAAAAGACCAGAAGTCATTAAAGCTTTAAAAGAAGCAAGAGCCCTTGGTGATTTATCAGAAAATTCTGATTATGATGCAGCAAGAAATGAACAAGCGCAATTAGAAGCAAGAATTAAAGAGTTAGAATACAAACTAGAACATTGCACAATTGCCGATGGAAAAAAGAAAGATACAGTCAATGTAGGAAGTATGGTTACCATTACTTATGATGATGGAGAAAAAGAAGAATATAAAATAGTAGGTTCTTTAGAAGCAGATCCTTTTGATAATAAGATTAGTAATGAAAGTCCTATTGGTTCAGCTATTCTTGGTCATAAAAAAGGAGAAGAAGTCGAAGTATCCTCTCCAAATGGAAGTTTTATGGTAACGATTAGTGATATAAAATAATTGTACATACCCTGTACAATTTTTCTATTCAGAATGGTTTGCTTTTTTTAAGGGTCTTAGGTATAATAAAATTTAATGAGAAAGGAATTATTTATGAAAAATAACGTAATTGTAAAAGAAGTAAAAATTGATGGGGAAGATTGGAGTAAACATTTAGATCATGCTTTTAAGAAAAAAAATAAAGATGTCAAAATAGATGGATTTAGAAAGGGCGCTGCATCTAAAGAGATGTTTATTAAAAAATTTGGGATAGAATCTCTTTATATGGATGCTGTCGATGCGGCAGTGGATGCTTCTTATAAAAAAGTTTTAGAAGAAGATAAGATTATTCCTGTTTGTGAACCAAAATTAAATGTTAAAACAATTAGTGATAAAGAATGTGTTTTGGAGTTTACTTTTATTACCTCTCCAGAAGTTACTTTAGGGGAATATAAAAATTTAAAAATTAAAAAACCAGCTGCTAAAGTAAGTAAAGAAGAATTAGAAAGTGAAATTGAAGCTTTAAGAAATAAATATGCCGAAATTAAAGTAAAAGAAGAGAATAGCAAAGTTGAAAAAGGCGACACGGCAGTTATTGATTTTAAAGGTTATGTCGATGGAAACGTATTAGAGGGTGGAATTGGAGAAAATTATCCTCTTGAAATTGGTTCTAATACCTTTATTCCTGGTTTTGAAGATGGTTTGGTTGGATTAAAAGTAGGAGATACGAAAGAACTTCATTTAAAATTCCCAGAAAATTATACAGAAGAATTAAAAAATAAAGAAGTTAAATTTGAAGTTAAAGTGAATGAAATTAAAACTAGAATTTTACCGGAATTAAATGAAGAGTTCTATTTAGATTTAGGGTACGAAGATGTTAAGACTAAAGAGGACTTTGAAAAAAAGGTTGAAGAAAGTATCAAAGCTCGTAAAGAAGCTGAAATTGAAGACCAATACATTGAAGATTGCCTTGCTAAAGCGAGTGAAAACATGAAAATTGATATTAATGAAGAAATACTAGATGATGAAATTCACCGTATGATTCACCAATTTGAACAACAATTGCAAATGCAAGGATTAACCATTGAACAATATTATGAATTTAGTGGGTTGACCCATGAAAAATCACATGAACAAATGGAACCAGAAGCAACCAAACGTGTAAAATATCGTTATTTATTAGAAAAAGTAGCTGAAGTAGAAAATATTGAAATTAGTGACGAAGATGCTTCTAAAAAAGCCGATGAAATGGCACAAAATTATGGCATTAGTACCGAAGAATTATTGAAAGCTTATGGTAGTTTAGAAGTTGTAAAATACGATATGAAAATGCATAAAGCTATTGAAATTATCAAAGGAGAGTAATCTCTTTTTTTTAAACAAAAAAAGTCCTTTTATCACATAGGACTTTTAATATTGATACAATCGGTAGAAAGAAATAGAAGGTTCATTTAAGAATCGCACCGGGTATCGATAAGTACCAAGACCACTAGAAATATACATTTTCATTTGGTCTTTTTCATAAAAATCTTTCGTATATCCATTGGTTCCTTCTTGATTTAGTAAAGTATAACCAAAAGGAAATTGAATTAATCCTCCTAAAGTATGACCAGCAAAAATTAAATTTGGTTTCATGCTATAGTTTTCTAATTGGTCTAGAATACTTGGTTCATGACTTAACCATATTTTATAATAAGAAGAAATATCTTCGGTATTTGTTAGGGCTTCTTCAATGTTGTATTCATTTTCTAAAAGAGAATTGGTGCCAATAAATAAAAGGGGTTCTGTTCCACCATAGTATAGGGCATCATTTTTATTATTTAAAATAGTAAAGCCAGCACTCTCTAATATATGAATATAATGGATTTTATCCGTAGAATCATTATCACCGATTACGGCATATTTTTTTAATTTTGCTTGAATCTTTTTAAAAATTTCTATTAAATTATTTTGGGCTTCTTCATTGATATAAAGACCGCTATTGAATAAATCTCCTGTATAAAGAACAATATCAGGATTTAATTCATTTATTTTGGCAACGATTTTTTCTAATTTTTTTTCATTTTGACTGCTTCCATATAAAACATCAGAAAAATGAACAATTTTTAAGCCATGAAAGGAATAGGGTAATTGATTATCAACAATCGCATATTCTTTAACCGTTAATAAATTGGGCTCAATAAAATGAATATAGCAATAAAAAAGACCAATCAATAAAATTAAAAAAAGAATCATTTTTCTAAAGGGATGCTTTTTTTCTTTTTCTTCTGTCATTATAAACTCCTAATATCCTAATAAACTGAGTAACAAAATCAAAGTAACACTTAAGGTATTGTGTAACATATGAGGAATAACGGAAGAAAAGATGTTATTCGTTTCATAATAAGCTTTGGCAAAGAAATATCCTAAAGAGCCATAAGGAATAATAAATAAAAATTCATGAAGATGCGCTATAATATTTGCTAGAGTAAATTCGTCAATAGCGGTTAAAACATGCAATCCTCCAAAAATAAAAGCACTAGAAAGAGCATAAATGGTTTCTTTTGTAAATGCTTTACGAAGACTAAAACGGAATATAATTTCTTCTAAAAAGGGTCCAAAGAAAATCGTTGCTGGAATGGCATATAATGGAGAAGAAAGAATCGTTTGTCTTGTTGTTTGTTCATTTACAGCAATGTTACCAACTAGAGAAGTAACAATTAAATTGGATAGAATCATAATAATAATTCCATATCCCCAATAAGAAAATCCCTTATTTAAAATTTGTTTCGGATTATGAATGAATTCTTTAAATTGTTTAAAAACTTCTTTATGAGTAATGGCTAATATGATTAAAAAGATAAACACATAAATACTTAGATAAGCTAAATTGCGAATCCAAAAATTAGAACTGTTTAAAGGTTTATTTAAAATAATCGAACAAACAGCAGGAAGAATTAAAAAATATAAGAGAAATAATAGAATTGTATAAAGGATACCTTTAACAAAATGTAAAACTTTTTCCATTATTCAATATACCCTAAAGATTTCAGTCTTTCTATAATCTTATTTTGATCTGCATAGCCACTAATACGAGTTAAAGTTGTTGTTTCAACACCATCTTTATAGAATACGGTTGTAGGAGTACCAGAAAAACTTACATATTTGTTTAGAATAGCCGTTTCTTCTTTACTTTGATTGGTTATATTTAACTCATAAGCCGTTAAACCAACATTTTTTAAAGTACGATTTAATTCTGGTAAATATTGTTTGCAATGACTGCAACCTGTTTGGCTAATGACCAAAATAAATGTTTCTTTGTTATTTAATTTTGTTTCTAACTCGCTAGCACTTATAGGAATAATTTGTTCGTATTTATGATTTGCTAATTTATAAAGCAAAAAACCTCCAACAATAAGGAATACTGCAACTATCAGTAGTATAATAAGGATTTTTTTATTTTTCATATCTATTCACCAAATAAAATATATCATAAAAAGAGAGGTTTAGTAAAGAAAAGAAGAAATTTTTGTGTTAAATTTCTTCTTCTTTTTGGATGAGTTCAATTTCGTTTACAGATAATTCAGTATAGTATACAATATCTTCTACAGGTATTCCTTTTTTTAACATCTTCTTGGCTGTTTCTATCGCTTTTTTCTTTTCGCCTTGAATCATTCCTTGTGCAAGACCTTCGTCCATTCCCATTTCATATATTCCTGCATCATCAAGTGCTTTCTTGTCATAGAATAAGTAAGCATCTAATGCTTGTTCGTAATCCTCTACCTTTTTATTGACTTTCTTCATCATTTCACTTCCACCATAAACCTCTTTGCGTAGCCTTTTATCTTCACATACAAAGATATACAATAGCCACTTTAAATCCCTTTCATTCTTTTTTTCAATCTCATTATAATCC
>CANRJW010000017.1 GCA_947631035.1 uncultured Bacilli bacterium | reverse complement strand
ATTCTCCATGACATATTCTTTTTTTAAATTTAACACTACTGCTATAACACTTGCGACATACTCCCTGCAATCTTCACTTCGAAATATTTTTTTAGCATATTCGTCGTTTAGTAGCTTTTTTTCAGTTAACATAGTTTACTTCTCCTTTCTTTTTTATTCAACCAAAACCCCTGAAAAAAAGTTTTAAATTGAATATGTCTTGCTATTATAAAGTTTCTTTTATTTCTTTCAAGGCTTTCGACAAAACTAGAAGAAACTTCTAATTATTCGACAAAAAAGGATAAAAAAAGAGTAGATAACCTACTCAATTTTTTACTAAGCTAATTCTACTTCTGCTCCAGCTTCTTCAAGTTGTGCTTTAATTTGATCTGCTTCTTCAGCAGGAATGTTTTCTTTAACATTTCCACCATTATCAGCAAGTGCCTTAGCATCTACAAGTCCAAGTCCAGTAATATCTTTTAATAATTTAATAACTTGAATTTTGTTTCCTCCAGCACTCTTTAATACTACAGTTTTTGTACTAGAACCTGCATCTTCTGCTACAGCTCCAGCAGCAGGTGCAGCAGCAACTGCTACAGCAGTAGGATCAATTCCTAATTCCTCTCTCATTCCATCAACTAATTCTTTTACTTCAAGAACAGTCATTTCTTTTAAAGCACTAATAAATTCATCTTTTGTTAATTTTGCCATTTTTTCTTTCCTCCTTAATTATTTTTTTCTAATTGTTCAGCATAAAGGTTTAAACCAATTGCCAAATCTCTAACATATTGCATCATACCACCAGCAAGCATTGTAAGTAGTCCATCTCTTGATGGAATAGATGCATATTCACGAATGGTATTAATATCAGCAACATCACCGCTAATGATACCAACACGAATATCAAGTAACTCATTTTCTTTTGCAAAATCTGAGATAACCTTGATTGGCTCTAGTAAGTCTTTACCAAAAAGTATTGCATTTGGTCCTTCTAGAAAGCCTTCTAAATTAAGATTTAATTCGTCTAATGCTCTTTTAAGCAAAGTATTTTTATATACTTTTACTTCCGCATTCACATCTCTTAATTTGTTTCTTAAATTACTTAAATCAGAAACTGTTAATCCTTGATATTGAAATAAAATAACAGATTCACTATTCTTTATTTTATCTGCAATTTCAGAAACAATTTCTTTTTTTTCATTAAGAACTTTTTGACTTGCCATAAATTCCTCCTTTTTTTATTTCAATAGAAAAGCTCTTTTTATGGGAAAAAGAGCTTATAAACATAAGTTACTTACTTTTCCCTCGGTAGGATTATTAAGATTACTCCCCTACTGTCTTTGGTAATCAGGCTTTTCTATTACGTATTATATTAAAAAATATTTTAAATGTCAAAAGAATTTTTATCCAATTTAATTCCAGGACCCATGGTAGAAGCAATCGTAATGGAATTAATAAATTTTCCTTTAACACTTGCAGGTTTTAATTTAGAAATAGCATTGATAATATATTCTAAATTTTCTTTTAATTTTGCATCATCAAAAGAAACTTTTCCAACAACACTATGAATATTTCCAAAAGTATCAGTTTTAAAACTAACCATACCTTTTTTAACATCTTCTACAGCACCAGCAACATTTGTCGTAACTGTATTTGTTTTAGGGTTTGGCATTAAACCTTTTGGACCTAAAATCATACCAATTTTACCAAGTTCAGGCATCATATCAGGAGTAGCAATAATGATATCAAAATCAAACCAATTTTCTTTTTGGATTTTTTCAATCATATCTTTTTCTCCAACATAATCTGCACCGACATTTTTGGCAGCTTCTGCTTGAGCACCTTTGGCAATTACTAAAATCTTCTTAGATTTACCAGTACCATTTGGAAGCACTAAAGAACCTCTTAATTGTTGATCAGCTTTTTTAGGGTCAACATTTAGTTTAATAGCAATATCAACTGTACTATCAAATTTAGTAATTGAAGTTTCTTTAACTAATTTTATTGCTTCTTCAATAGAGTATTCTTGATTTTTTTCAAGTTTTTTAGAAGCTTCCACATATTTCTTTCCAAACTTCTTCATATATTTCCTCCTAACTGTGGTTTATTAGCGGATCTTTTTTTATTTTAAATTTATCATTATTCTTCTGTTGTTACTTCTTCTTCTGTTTCTTCAGTAGCTACTGGAACTTCTACATTTCCGCTAGCAAGTTCTTTTGCTTCTTCTTCTAAGCTTGCTAATTCTTCATCACGACGGGCCATTTCTGCTTCATGTTCTTGAGCTTCTTTCGCTTGTTCAGCAAGTTCAGCATCATTAACACCTTTAATAGCAATACCCATATTTCTAGCTGTACCAGCAATAATATTCATTGCTGCATCTACATCATAAGCATTTAAGTCAGGTAATTTTGTTTCTGCAATTGATTTCAAATCATCTTTTGAAATTGTTGCAACAATTTCATTTGCACCTTTTTTACTACCTTTTTGTATTTTAGCAACCTTCTTTAGTAAGAATCCAGCAGGTGGAGTTTTAATAACAAAGTCAAAGCTTCTATCTTCATATACAGAAATTTCAACTGGTAAAATATCTCCCATTTTGTCTCTTGTTTGTTCATTAAAACGAGAGCAGAAATCTTGGATATTAATTCCAGCAGGCCCTAAACATGTTCCAACAGGTGGAGCAGGTGTAGCCTTTCCAGCTTCAATTTGTAATTTTACTCTTTTTACGATTTCTTTTGCCACGAAAAACACCTCCTATAAAAATATTTCTCGTTTAGTGGTATTGGGCGAATCCGCATTTTCCCTCCCACAAACTATGCAATACACCATTAATATATGCAATTGCACTTAAGATAATAGCAAAGCATAAGGAAAAAGTCAATCCATTTCTGCTATTTCTATAAAAGAAAACCCACCGAAAACTGACGAGTTAAAAACAATAGACTAAGTATCGCTTTCAATATCTTTTGCTTATCGTTATGGAGCGAGAACAATACGAAAACCGTCGAGGTCAGAACCCGCACCATCTCCTCGAGAGAAAGCAAATATACCTGCATTCTCACCATGAACAAAACGGCCACCCCGCGTAAGCGAAGGATAACTAGAATAAATAAAGAAGGCAAAATCTTTATACCAACTATTGATAGGGTTACTATTCATTTCACGAAATGGTCCAACTTCTCCCGTTGCATCTCCGAGTATTCTTCGTTCCCACCTAACTTGAGTAGTAGAATAAGAATATACATCATAAAATCTAGAATCGTCAAAATCAGTATCTGTTAAGCCACTTTTGCCGTACATTTTTTTTATTCCATCCTCATTCAGCATAACACTTGCTGTTTTATCCCACGCTCCTCCACTCATATCATAAATGCCAGTATAATTTTCCGTTGTACTAGCTCCAATAGAAGAACCGCTTATATACATCGTATCGCTATTAGTTGTACCAGTAATATAACTATCATTACCATTAATTGTTACTTCTTCACATTTTATTGTTCCGTTTTCATTATCGCATCTACCATAAATAGATTGTGTAAGATAAGCAACAGCACCCCATTCAGTATTCTTTAACATATGACTTTGTAATTCTTCTTTATAAGCTAAAGACGTTTTAAATGCATTTCCCACACTTATATTTCTCCAACTATAAACATTTGGCTTTATTATTACTTTTGTAGGTTCATTTGTATCTTTTTCTGCTCCTGTTTTGCTCCACTTTTCTGTATTTGTTAAAGAATTATCGCCATTTTGATTATATCCAGTCTCAAATTTACCTACCCATAATCCTGTTGTTCCTTCAAAGGCTAAGAACGCTGGATGCGTCATCCATTTGCCAACATCACAAGAACCATCGGCTCCTGATGTCTTCGGACTTTCACATTCACTTTCTCCATTTGTTGTTCCTGTGTTGGTTGTATCAGTATTCCCAAAGATTATCTCTATTGCTGTATTTGGTCCTTTATCAGGTAGTTCTTCCTCTGTTTCTAATTTATCATAATGTCCCATATCAAATATTTTATATTTATATTTGGGTATCCATACAAAATAACTTTCTATACTTGTTTCTGGTATTTCTTCTCCTACGTCTGGTTCTTTCGTTCCATCAACAAGTATGACTGCATTCGCCCATTTCTTCTCTTCATAGTTATACCATTCATGCGCTAAATTTGCTCTTGTTACTGTTCCATTATCACTTATAATAACTGGTATTAGTTTATCGTTTGTTGTTGGTTCTTCTTCTGCTAGTGTTGATAGCATAGCTACTTCTTCTTTACTTCCTTCATTCCCTAATACTGGGTCTGCTCCATGTAATTTCGGCTCATTATAAACTGCTAATTCATTTATACTTCCATCTACTACTATTTTACTTATAAAACTTTTATTCATTGATTCTTCTGTTGCTTCTACACTTTCGTCCATCCATAATTTTATTGTATAAGTTCTTTCCTCTTCTCCTGTTAGCGTTCCTTTTATGAGTTCTCTTGCTTCTTGTGATGTATAATCTTTTCCATCATAAGTTTTGTTTCCTTGTGGATAGTTTGATAGTAGTTCTTTTTGTCCTCCATTAAACTCTACCGCTATATAATCACTTTTTAATAAATCCTCTTCTTTTCCATCGGTTGGCAGTAACTTCTCTAGTTTCACTGTATAATCCACTATTGTGTTACATGTATTGGTTATTGTAAATTGATAAGGTGTTAAATCTTTTGCTTGTTCATCTGTTAATGGATAAGCATTTTGTAATGTAATATTATTTTGCTCGTCTTGTAGTGCTACTTTAATACAACTACTTTGCACTTCATTAATCCCTGTTTGGGTTGCCGTTGATGTCCACCATGCATAACTCGTTCCTACTAAAACCAGGATGGTTACAGCTAACCCTATCATAACGTACATCTTATTTCTTTTTTTCATTTACTTTCACCTATATTAATCATATCATTTTTGCGTTGCATTTTGCAATGCTTTTTGAAATACAAATTTGCAATACAATTATTTAAAGGTGATAATAATGGCTTTTCAATTAAATACTGAAAAAAAAGAAACTGAAAATAAAACAATCCGTTTCCCACTTCCTTTAATTAATAAAATAGAAAAATATTTAGAAGGAACAGAATCCAATTTTTCCAGATTTGTCATACAAGCTTGTGAATATGTCTTAAATGAATTAGAAGAAGAAAAAGATAAAGAAAAAAATGACTAAAAAATATCGAGTCATTTTTATTTCTTTTCTATTTCCTTTTCATTTATATATTGATAGTTCAATTTGTTTTGATTCGTAACAACAGATTCTCCAAGTAGATTTTCAATTTCATTTCTCGTATTTTTAGCAACTTGTCCACCTGCATGAGCAACTTTTAAATTTTCTGTTAATCCTTTAGGTTTTGTTTTTTTGGCTAATCTTTTTGTTACTTCTTCACTTATATCCGTTAAAGATACTTCTATATTATCCATGTTATCGCGAAGCGATTCTTTACGAAGACCTTTATACTCTTTGTATTGTTTAGCAGTCATTCCAGACCAAGTTTTATAGATTTCATTTGTTAATATAGCAAATTCTTTATTTTCCGTAATACCATTTTCTTTCCATATATCGGTTAGTTCTTTTCTATCTTGAACACTTTGCATTCTTTTCGTAATCCATTTTTCGTCATAGCCTTTAGCTCTATATAAATCCATTGCCCTTTCTACTGCTATTGATGGGTCAAAGACTTCGTCAATTCTTTCACTGCCTAATTTTGCTAACCAAAGTTTCACTGGTTCTGCATTCTTACTTGGAATGGATTCAATAATCCTAAACATCCCTTCAATATCAACAACATCAGTTTTATAATATTTCCCATCAGAAGCTTTCAGTTTCAGTTGGTCACAATTTGTGACCGACTGATTTCCTTCCTCTTTTAAACGTCCTTTTAGCACATTCCAATAATGTCTAGGATTTTTACTATCCGTTAAAACTCTTACTATATCCACCACACTAATAAAATATTTTTCACTTTCTTTATCCCAAATCGTTCTAATGGTTTCATTGTTAAAAATTTTATTTACTAAACGCATTTGATTTTGATTCATATGAATTAACCCCCTTCTTGTTATCATTATACCAAACGTTTGTTCTAAATTTCAACATAAAGTATCCTTTTAACGTAAAAGAAAAAATGACCAGTTTATTAGCCATTTTTCATTCATTATTTACTTACTTGGAATAACTCTACTTCAACAGGAGTTTCTTGACCAAACAAATCAATCAATACATTCAAACGATTGTTTTCTAAATCAATTGTATCAACAGTTCCCATCATACCCTTGAATGGACCATCAATAACATTGACTTTATCTCCAACTTTAAGTTCAGATTCCGCATCAACTCTACTCATGCCCATATTGACTAAAATACGGTCAATTTCTTGAGGTTGTAATGGAGTTGGTTTAGCACCTTTACCAGAAGAACCTATAAATCCAGTAACTCCTGGAGTATTACGAACAGCATACCAAGCTTCGTCACTCATAACCATTTCCACAAAAACATATCCGGGAAACATTTTCTTTTTCTTTGTTTTTTCAACACCATCTTTTATTTCTGTTTCAGTAATTTCTGGTATAATGACACGAAAAATATTTTCTTGCATTCCCATAGATTCTGTTCTTGCTTCCAGTTTTTCTTTTACATTTTCTTCATGTCCAACATACGTTGTAACAACATACCATAGCTTATCCATTAATTAAACACCCCTTTTATAACAGATAGTCCTAAATCTAATAATTGGAAAAATACCATAAGGACAATGCAAAAGATTAATGTAGCAATAGAATACTTTAAAATTTCTTTCTTACTAGGCCAAGTTACTTTTTTAAGTTCGGTTTTAACACCTTTAAGCATTCCTTCCTTATTTTTAACTTTCTTTTCTTTTGGTTGCTTCTTTACTTTCTTTGTTTTTTCAACTTGTTTTACTTTTTTTATTTCTTGTTTTTGTTCGTTCTTTTTCATTTCAAAACTCCTCTTTTTTTCAAAATAAAAAACACTTTCGTGTCTTTGTTAAAACTAATGTACCATAACTATAAGATAATTGCAAGCAAATTTCAAAAAAAAATATTTACAATCTCTTAGTTAGTTTGTCGATTATCCAATATCTCTTTTACTTTACTTTTAATTCTTTGAATTGCATTATCAATTTGTTTAGGAGACTTTTTTAACAATTTGGCAATATCATGATACGATAAATCTGCTATTAACAATTTATAAACTTCATATTCACTAGGAGATAAAGAATTCTTAATAAAACCTAATAATTCGTCATATTCCTCATCTTTGGTAATACTATTTAATGGGTCATTTTCACTATTATCACTAATTAATTCTTTTAAAGGAGTATCATAATCTTCATAAACATGGTCTAAAGATAAACTATCTAGTAAAACTTGATTTTTAACTCTTCCCGCTTTTCGAATTGTATTTTGAAGTCTTCTTTCTACACACAAAGTAATAAAGGTAGATAAAGAAGAATTCTTTTCTTCGTCAAAAGAAGTTAACGCATCAGAAAATCCCACTAAAGCTTCTTGATATAATTCTTTATATTCCAATCCATATTTCATAGCAGAAAGAGCATATTTTTTAATCACAATATCAATAATATATTTGTATTTCATATAAAGCATATCTTTAGCTTCATCATTATTTTCACAAACCATTGAATATAATTCACCATCAGAATAGTCTTCGTAATTCATAAAATCCCCCTATTTCATTTTAAAAATTAAAATCCCTGCTGCCACACTAGCATTTAAACTATTGACTTTACCAACCATGGGAATACTTACTTTGACATCAGTAATTCCTTCAATAATCTTACTAACCCCTTTTCCTTCATTGCCAATTACCAATACTTTTTTATCAGCATAGGAAATCTTTTCATAATCTTCTCCATCCATAAAAGCGGAATAAACAAAATAGTTTTCTTTTTGTAATTTTTTTAAGGTTTCACACAAGTTATTCACAAGTATAATATTTACACGGTCTAAAGTTCCACAACTCGTTTTCATGACAACATCGTTTACTCGAACACTTCGGTCCTTCGGAATTAAAATAGTATTGACTCCTGCTGCTTCACAAGTACGAATAATAGCCCCAAAATTGTGCACATCTTCTAAGTGATCCAAAGCAACAATAAAATTACTTTCCAAAGCCTTTTCTAAAGGAGCATAAGTATACTCATCCATTTCAATAACAATTCCTTGATGGTTTCCCTTAACCATTTTATCCAATTGATTTTTAGGGCGATAAAAATAATGAATATGATTCTTTTCTAAATATTGAATGATTTCTTTATCATGGAAGTTTTCCATTACATAGACTCTTCTAATTTTTTTTATATCAATATCTTTTAAAACATTTTTACCATAAACAAACAATGAAAATCACCTCCTAAAAAGTTTTCTTTGCTTTATATTATATAACTTTTTTACTCAATTGAATATTAAAAATTTAAACTTCTCTTACTTTTATGTTAAAATATTTTTGAAAGGTTTATTGAAAAAATTGGGAGGTTTCGAAATGAAATTAAATTTAAAAAGTATTCAACAACTAAATGCAAAGCAAATCTATCATTTATTACTACCTGAAATTCAAGAAATTTATTTATCTTTTCAATATACCAATATCAGTGAGCAAGAATATTTTAATCTCGTCTTAAAAGAAATCTCAAATTCAAAGAAAACCTATAACGGAGAACAAGATTATTTAAAATTCATTAGAAAACAAATAAGAATTCATTTATCTGAGAAGACTAAAAAAATGCTTTTGAATCCAAAAACCTCCTTTACATTATTAAATAATTATATAACACAAAAATTTGGTACTATTTCAAATTCTATAGATGCCTTTAAATATTTTGAAAAATTCAATCGCTTTTTAGAAACCTATAATTTTATCCTAAATCCAGATTTATTAATTGAACTGGTTAGTAAAAATACTCTGTTTTCTAACATGGCAGTAATACTCTTCAATGAATATCACGCCCAAATTCTATCTGGAAAAGTAAGCGAATCATTTGACAATGATTTATTGCTGTTAACGATTGATACGTATTGTATTCTAAATAATATTGAAATAAATGAACCAAATATGATTCTTCAAGAGGATTATGATACTTTAGAGAAAATTTCTCCGGATAGCGTCAAAATGTATTTAAAAGAAATTGGTAATAAACCTTTGTTAACTGTAGAACAAGAAAAAAATTTGGCCATTCGTATTGCTGAAGGCGATTCTAAAGCTCGTACACTATTCATTGAAAGTAATTTAAGACTAGTCGTAAGTATTGCCAAACATTATTTAGGAAGAGGATTATCCTTTCAAGACTTGATTCAAGAAGGAAATCTAGGATTAATGGTAGCGGTCGATAAATATGATGTTTATAAAGGCTATAAATTTTCAACTTATGCCAAGCATTGGATAGAGCAAAGGATTACGAGAGCTATTGCCAATAAAGGAAGAAATGTAAGAATTCCAGTAAATACCTATGAAAAAGTGCTATTATATAAAAAAACAATTACTAAAATGGAAAATAAATTAGGAAGAAGTCCTACATTAAACGAATTAGCAAACGAGATGGGATTATCTCTATCTGAAATATCCAAATTACACCAACTACAAGAAGATACTGTCAGTATTAATGTCGTTGTGGGAGATGAAGAAGATTCTGAGTTGGAAGATTTTATTCCTTCTTCTATAGAAACACCAGAAAATATCGTAATAGATGGGACTTTGCAATCTCAAGTAAGAAGTTTATTAAAAAAATGTAATTTGAAACCTAGAGAAATAGATGTATTAATGTTGAGATACGGATTTCATAATCAGGATCCTATGACTTTGGAAGAAATAGGCAAGCTATATCATTTCACTAGAGAAAGAGTTCGCCAAATTGAAGCAGATGCATTGATGAAGTTAAGAAGGTCAAAACATATTAAAGAATTGGCAGTATATACTGATCATCCAAAACAATCTTTACAGAATATAGATGAATATAGAGAAAAATATAAAGACACCAAAAATCGACATAAAACATTTTTAAGTGAGTATAATCGAACTACAGAAAGGAAATATGAAGAAGAAATGTCAAAATTACAAACTATATATGAATATTTTAAAAATTATACTAAAGAACAAGTTAATGATATGCTAACAAAATTAACGGATGAAGAAAAAGCGTTAGTAACCATTCGCTATGGAGAAGATTTAAATAATCCAGTATCAGCGAAATTAAGCAAGGAAGAAAGGGATAAATTCTATGGTTCTTTAGTGCCTAAAATGAAAAGATTATTAGCAAATCCAACATACAAAAGAAAACCAAGACAAAGAAAACAGCAACCATTAGTAGCACCACCAACAGGTATTGAAAAAACAATAACAGATAAAAGTACAGAAAAAAATTCTGATGTGTCACAAGAATCTATTATAGTTCAAAAAAATCCCGAAAAACCAAAACAAGAAGAGATACAAATAACAAAATCAGTTGAACCGCAAAAACAATCAATAGAATCTACACCAAGTAATAATAAAGAAATGACAAAAGAGGATTACATAAAAATATTAGATTTATTAAGAACACCATCATTTTCTCAAATGATGAGTGTTCTATCCGTTAAAGAAGCCGTAATTATTTCATTAAAATTAGGATATATAGATGGCAAATACTTTTCAACAAAATCTATTTCTGAGTTTTTAGGAGTAGAGCCATCAGAAGTAATAGAAACAACCAAAAAAGTATTATTAGTCTATAAAGAAAATATAAATAGTTTCTTAGATAATGCCATTGCTATGGTAACAGAACACAGAAAATAATTAAAACAAATAATTAAAATTCTGCTACTTTTTCATAAAAACACAAAAAACTGATAAATAGAAATTAATTCTAAATATCAGTTTTATTGTTTTACTTTTTCAACAATTCCGTCCAACGACCATTATTTTATAATATATTTTTCAATTAACATTTCTAATGTTTTTAAACCAAGTTTCTTTATTAAATTTATCGTATCTCGACCCAAGGATTTTAAAAGTTGCAAAAATTTATTAGCATCCTTTTTTTCATAAGCTAGTATTATATCTTTGATTTCTTCTGTTGAATATTGACTTAAAATATTTAATTCATTTTCTAAATCTTTTGAAAAAATCTTTTCATTTATTGTATTGGTATTAAAATCCCCACTACTTATTATTCCATTATTTATAATCATTTATGCAAATTCACCTGATTATTATTTTTATTTCCTTTACTAATAACACCATTATTAATCACACAATTATCTAAATTGACTTCATAATTCGTCTTTTTATCATTTATGGAATTCTCTATAACTCGTTTCACATCATTTATAAATTCTTTATTAGGAGATTTTAATTCAACCCCCGACAAATTGGTTTGAATCTTAATTCCATAATAACGTTTTTGGTGTTCTTTAAAATTATAGTAGAAAAGGAAAAATATTGTAAATAAATAGATAGTAAACAAAAAATCAACTTTTCTCCAAATACAACAAACAATAAAAATTGCAACTAAACCAATTAACCAGTCCTTAATATTAGCAAACAAGGAATGACGATTGTATTCAAATGTATATAAATTATCTAAATTTGCCAAATTAATAGTTAAATTTTTAATTTTCAGAATTTTATCTTTAATGACAAATGAACCATGTTCAAAAACTTCGTTATTCATACTAAAACTTCCTTTATGACTTTATTTTACCATATTTTTCCAATTTTACAACGTTATCCTATTTGAGTTTCTGAATAAAAACCGTTACGGCTTGACTTGCAAAAGAAGATTCCGTATTAATCTCTGTCAAACTAGGACTGGTAACAACAATAGGAAATTTCCCGGTATTAATAATTTCAAACCATTCATTAGGATAAGTTAAATTAATATAACCAGTTGCGACAAGTAAAGTCGGCGTTTTTGTATTACCCACAATTGAATTACCTACATCAATCGTAGCTTCTTCTCTTCCCACTTTTTTCATGCCAATTGAAATAACATTATACCCTGGTTGAGCAGTAACTTCTATAGTTGTTTTAGCTTGCGTCAAGATATCCACTCGGTACAAACCAGGATTATAAAAGGTAATAGAATGATTTCGCTCATCAAAATAAAAATTGCTATTCGTATCTAAAGTTTTAATAGCAAGAGGAATAGAATAACCAGGTTCAACAGTAACTCCACTTCCTACATCTTCACTTGTGGTCATAAACATAGCAGAAGGTATTTCAAGTGGTCCAGGCGCTCCTTGTAATCCCTGTTCTCCCTGCAAACCTCTTTCTCCTCTAGGTCCTTGTGGACCCTCTACTCCTTGCGGTCCCATCTCACCTTTTGGTCCCATAGGTCCAGCTTCTCCAGTCGGCCCAACTTTTCCTTGAGGTCCTTCTTTTCCCTCTGGTCCTCGTATAAGTCCAACATTTTGCCAAGTCCCTGTTTCCATAGACCAAACGTATAAATATTCTCCAACTAAATAAGAATTCCCAGGTTCTCCTGTTTTATGGGACGCCTCGAGTTCTGACAATGTATCAAAATAACCTAAAATTGTAACACTGGTTCCATCGTTTCCTTTCGGCCCTGTTGGTCCAGTATCCCCTTTTTCTCCCGGAATTCCTTGTGGTCCCTCTATTCCTTGTGGACCCTCTAATCCTTGTTCTCCCTGAGGCCCTTGCGGTCCAACTTCTCCTTGAGGCCCTTCTACACCTTGAGGTCCCATCTCACCTTGTGGACCACGCATAACACCAATATCATGCCAACAAGAATTTAGACTAGACCAAATATACAAATCATCTCCAACTAAATAAGCATCTCCACTAACCCCAGTAGGACATGCCTCCTCTAACTCTTCCAAAGTAGCAAAAGAACCCAAAATATTTGTGGCAGAAGAGGCTTCCCCTTGTGGCCCCGTTGGTCCTGTTGGCCCAGTAATACCTCGCGTCCCAACATAATAAACTTGGCTTAACTTAAGTTTTTCTTGTTCCTTATATACTTTTTTTAAAGCCTTATCATATGCGTTCATCTAAAGTTCCTCCTTATGGTATTGTATGAAAAATCACAAAAATCACAAACAACATAAGTTTAGAAATAGGAAAGAAAAACTAATCTCTTTTTAAAATGGCAAGCGTTTGATTATCAAATTTACCATTATAAAATTTATCAATGACTTTTTTAAAAACAGCCATACTAGAATCCGCAGAGTAAAATAATGTCATACAAGAACGAACTTTTAAGTCGTCTGGATATCCCAAAACTTCCGTTGGATTATTGCTTTTTAACTTTAACAAAGCATCCGAAATTTCCATTAAATTTTTACGTAAAAAATCATTCTCCAAATACCTTTTAGCTTCATCCAAATCTAGAATACCAAAATAAAGAGCCGTTTCACTCTTACCCAACTCTTTTAATTGAGGAAAGATAAACCATATCCAATGCGTTTCTTTATAGCCATTTTTTATTTCATTAAGAGCAATTGAATAATACTTTTTTTGAGCTTCTACAAATCGATTTAAAGAATCTTCCACAAAACCACTTCCTTTACTAAAAGTAATACTAATTTAATAATACACAATAGAGGAAAAAAAGAAAAGTCTTCTAAATAATAATTAAATAACATAAGTTGAAATAAAACACATAAACTGAATTAGTCAATACTTTTTGTTTAAATAGAAAGAAAATTTGACAAATTTATGTAAACCTGCTATAATGTTAGCAATGTGGTGCATTATTCTAGTCACCTTAAGTAATATGAAGATAGGGCTAAAAATCTATCAATTGTGTGAAAAGCACTTTATATATTCTGCTTTCTTCGCCCAGAGGAGGGTGGATATATAATTTAAGATTTAAGGAAAGTTATAATGGCATATAACCAACCTCCTTTTATCGATGCAAGATTCAAAAAAACACATGTCGTGCGTGATAATATGGGATAAAAAATTGAAAATATTATTGCAAAAGCGAATAAGTATTATAGATGGGTGTTTGGGAAAACCTCTAGGGTGTCAACATCACAAAGATTAAGGTGCGGACTAAGTGGCAATCGAGTAATTAAATTGGCGACAATTAATTATTTTCCATAATGAGAAATCACCAAAGGGTAACCGATGGCGAGAAAATAGAGAAATTCGACTCGACCTAAGCCGTAAAATTAATTTGTGAGAAACCACTTTTAATTTGTATATAAAAAGTTCTTCGGAACTTTTTTTCTCATAAAGTGAGGGTTATTATGAAAAACAAATGGGTTTTAGAAGTCTTTATTATTTCCTTTCTACTATCAGCAATCTTTAGTGGATTTTCAACTTATCTATCTGATTTAAATGTTATTCTCTTAATCATCGTTTTACTTTTAGTCATTAGCATAGGAATTCTATTCGATATGGTAGGTGTTGCTACTCTAACGGCTAAAGAAGCTCCCTTTCATGCTAGAAATTCTAAAAAAATGAAAGAAGCTTCCGTATGCATCTACTTACTAAAAAATAGTACGAAAGTATCAAGTATTTGTAACGACATTGTTGGAGACATCTGTGGTATTATTAGTGGTAGTCTAGGTGCTACTTTAACATTATACTTATCTTTAAGATGGCAAATGCCTTTAATTCTTGCTACCATTTTAATTACTTCTTTTATTTCTGCACTCACTGTCGGAGGAAAAGCTTACTTTAAAACCATTGCCATGAAAAAAAGCGATACAATTGTTTTACTAGCTGGTAAAGTTGTGCATATCTTTAAACGCAAATAAATTGTCAAGAAAAAGCCCAAAAATGTCTAAAAATTTAGAAAAATAGAAAAAATTAACATAAAAGCAATACAAAATATTTCCTTCGTATTGTTTTTTTATTTTTAATGACTTTTTATTTTCAAAAGAAGCACTTTATGCTACAATAATTTTAAGAAAATAGAAGTGGAGTTATTATGAAAAAAAAGAAAATTACCATTATAGGTCTAATCGCCATTCTTTTCTTACTAATAAGTATCGGAGCGCTTTTTTCCCTAAGAAAAGAAACCTATAATTCTAAAAATGAACAGGAACAAGTACCAACAAATCCAGAAGTTCCTGAAGAAGAAAAAAGAAAAGAATACAACGTTTCTTTAGTAATGGTAGGAGATGCCCTATACCATTCTGGAGTTTATAATGATGGATTACAAAGTGATGGAACTTACAACTATGATAGCCAACTTGCCGATGTTACTCCTATTATTAAAAATTATGATTTAGCTTATTACAATCAAGAAACCATTTTAGGAGGAACAGAACTTGGTTTATCTAGTTATCCAACCTTTAATTCCCCTCAAGAAGTTGGAGATGCCTTTATAAAAGCCGGATTTAACCTAGTAAGCTTGGCCACCAACCATACAATGGATAAAGGAGAAAAAGCCATTTTAAATTCAGTAAGTTATTGGAGAGAAAAAGAAAATGTTATGACCGCTGGAAGTTATGATTCTTTTGAAGATCGTGCTAGAAGCCACATTAGTGAAAAAAATGGTATTACCTATGCTTTCTTATCTTACACATATGGAACAAATGGTATCCCAGTACCAAAAGGAAAAGAATACTTAGTAAATCTATTTGATAAAGAAACTGTTAAAAAAGATATTGAAGAAGTACGAGATAAAGTAGATATCGTCATGGTGGCTATGCACTGGGGAACAGAATATGTTCATGACCCAATCAAAGAGCAAAGAGACCAAGCACAGTTTCTAGCGGATTTAGGTGTCGATATTATAATTGGTTCCCATCCACATGTTATTGAGCCTATTGAACATATTGGTAAAACAGTTGTCATTTATTCTTTAGGAAACTTTATTTCCGGACAAGTTGGAACGAATAAACGTATCGGACTACTAGCCTCCCTAGATATCCATAAAGTCGTTGAAAACAATCTCACAACAATTAGCATCGACAATGTAAGAGGAGATTTACTATATACTTATCATAATGGTGGCTTTCGTAAATTTAGAGTTATCCCATTCTATAAGTTAACCGACGATTTACTTCCTAATTATAAAAGCATTCAAAAAGAATACGAGGCTATAATAAATAAAAACGACGATACGATTAAAGTCGGAACAAGAACCCTTGAAGAAGAAGCAAGCATGTAAAAAGTACATTTGGTGATGTACTTTTTTTATTTTCTTAATCTTTCTTTAACTTTAAAACGGATTCTTCTTTTCTTTCTTGTATACTTTGTAAATTTTGAAATAAGTATTTAAAAGGATAACAAAATTCTCCTAATCGTGAACCAGTTTGTCGAATATGAATCGAAATTACATCTTTTCTTTTAGGCATGCGTCCTTGTACTTGTGTAAAGGATAATAGAATTTTTCCATCTAGCTTTTGTATTTTTAAAATATTTGGACAAGTTCTAGGATAAGCATCACAAAGTATAGTGATTGCCCCATCCTTTACGATTTCTTCATAAATAGAGGAATTAACCATTCCATTCATTCTTTCGAGCGTTTCTTTGGTTATATTTTTTTCTCCTAAACAATTACCAAGAATAATATTTTCATAAAGTGCTTTAAAAAACGGATATATACTCTCCTCTTCTAGAATTTCAAAGTCAATATCTGTTATACAAACATAATCCACATATTGGCAACTTATTGTATAATCCTGACCGGTTTGAAAAATGCTTAAATTTTTATTTTCTTTTTCTATCGTTATATCATAAGTTCCAACGTCATTACGCACTTTTTCAATAACCATCTACACCACCTAAAAATAGTATACTATAATTTAAGTGTAATTTTTCAAAAATTTTGCATATACTATTTATGTAGTAAGTTAGTAGTTATTATGTAGTAATTAACTTGATTTTATCATAAAAAAATGATATAGTTTAAAGGAGGTGATAAGTATGGAAAGTTTAACTAGTGCTATAAACGTACAAGTAGATGCAAAAATTAAAAAAGAAGCATCTGAAATTTTAAAGGGCCTAGGCTTAAATATGAGTACGTTTATTAATATGGCATTAACACAAGTAGTAAAACGAGATGGTGTTCCTTTTGAAGTAACAAATCCTAAACCTAGCAAAGAACTTTTAGAGGCATTAAAAGAAGCAGACGAAATGATTAATAATCCTGAAAAATATCCAAGATATAATAATTGGAAAGATTTAAAGAAAGCACTATTATCAGATGACGAAATATAAATATGAAGTAATATTTTCTGCTAAATTTAAAAAGTCTTTAAGAAAAATAATAAAACAAGGTAAAGATATCAATAAATTGGAACCAATTATTTTAAACCTAGCAAATAAAGAAAAATTGGAAGCAAAATATAAAAATCATAATTTAATGAATGATAAATATTATCAAAATTGTGGCGAATGTCATATAGAACCCGATTGGCTATTAATTTATCAATACAATGAAGACAAATTAATTTTATTATTAATGAATACCGGTAGTCATAGCGATTTATTCAAAAAATAAAAAATCCATTTTTTAAATCTCACCACTCTAACATAATTTGTCGAACTTAAGTATACAATAATAGTAGAAAGGATTTATTATGAAACAATGGATTAAAAATTTATTTTACTTATTTTTTCCCTTACTTGTTGGAGGACTAGTAAGTTTTCTCATAAAAGATGCAATTGACTACACTTCGTTAGTAAAACCTTTTCTTGCTCCACCAAAACTTACGTTTCCAATTGCCTGGACTCTTATTTACTTACTAATGGGAATTTCCTATTATCTTTTTAAAAAGAAAGACGAGGACGAAGTCACGAGTGTCATTTACTACTTACAATTATTCGTAAATGCTTTGTGGTCAATCTTATTCTTCTTACTTAAATGGCGTTTTATTTCCATCGTATGGATTCTTCTTTTAGATATGCTAGTTATTTTATTAATCTATTTATTTTGGCAAAGAAAAAAGATAAGCGCGTTTTTAAATATCCCTTACCTATTATGGATACTTTTTGCAACTTATCTAACCATTGGTATTTATATTCTAAACTAAACTTCATGACGAAGTTTTTTTATTGCTTTGATATAGAAAAACAAAATTACAAAAGAACATAGAAAACCAGTAAAAACATCACTAAAATAATGAACACCAACATAAATTCTACTAAAACCAACAAGGAAAATAAGAAGACTTAAAAGGGTAATTCCCACTATTTTATAAGGCTTTTGCCAATGACTTTTATAAATCATATAAATTAAAAATCCATAAAAAGTCATCGTTGCCATAGCATGCCCACTGGGAAAACTATAGGTATCTTCATATGCTAAATTAAGAATTGTCATGAGAGCTGGTCTTGGCCTTCTAAAAATTATTTTAATGACGTTATTTAAAATCGTCGAAAGAATAATAGCTCCGTATAAATCCAATAATTGTTTCTTATTCTTATAGAAAATAAGAAACAAAATGCAAAGACCAACAATATAAGTTATACTTCCAAACTTTGTAAAAAATAATAGCATACTGGTAAGCCAATTGGTTCTAAAAATATGGTCATAAACAAAATTATCGACAACAACAAAATTGTTAGTAGCCACCAATACCATATTCAAAAGAATCAATAGAATTGGTATCAAAATTAAATAATCCTTTTTTTCTTTTAACATTTCTACACCTCATTTAAGAAAAATAACTCATACCATTTTAAAAAAGAATAAATCGTCCAAACTTTTTTATAAGTATCTTTCTTTTTCTTTCTATGTAAATCAAGTAATTTCAAAATATATTTTTGATTAAAGAATCCACGGACATATTCCTTTTGAAACGTTGATTTTACTTCCAGATAAACATCGTCTTCTCTTAACCATTCTCTTAAAGGAACTGGAAACCCAAGTTTTTTCTTTTTATACGCCTCATTTGGAATTACTTTCTTGGCGGCTTCTCTTAGAGCAACCTTTGTATTTTCTTTCGTTACTTTATCACTTTCCGTTAAACGACTAGCAACCCGAAAGACTTCTTTATCGATAAAAGGAACCCTTCCCTCAATAGAATTTGCCATCGTCATTCGATCAGCTTTTTGTAAAATATCTTTAATTAACCAAAAATAGATATCGATAGCTTGCTTTTTTGTCACCGCATCTTGATTTTGTACCATAGCAAAAATCGGTTTCGTAAGTTCTTTATTTTGAATGGAATCTTTAGTATTTAAAACTTTTTTTCGTTCCTTTTCACTAAAGACTTTATTAACCCCAATATAATCATTTTCTAATTTTAAACCGCGCCTTACAATAAAATTTCTGCCTCGAAATTCTGGTAAAAGGCTAAAAACTAAAGAAGCCAAATGACGAATTGGATAAGGAACTTTGTTATACCATTTTAAATCCAGTTCATCATGATACGTGTTGTATCCCCCAAAGAATTCGTCAGCTCCTTCTCCCGATAGAACAACTTTCACATCTTTACTTGCTAGATTCGAAACAAAGTAAAGCATAATACTTGCTGGATCACTTGATGGTTCATCCATATGATAAATAATTTTAGGAAGAATAGCAAAATACTCATCCTTCGTTATCTTTTTACTAATATTTTTTATTCCCAATTTTTCTGCTAAATCTTTAGCATACAAAGTTTCATCATATTTAGGATTATCATATCCAACTGTATATGTTTTATCTGGTCTAGCCAAACTTACAATATAAGAAGAATCAATTCCACTCGACAAAAAAGAACCAACTTCGACATCACTCAACATATGATAAGTGACCGATTCTTGCATCGTTTGACTAATTTCTTCCACCACTGAATCAAAATCTCTTTTTTCAGGATTAAATTCAATTTGGTAGTATCGCTCGATTTCTATTTTGCCATTTTGATACGTTAAAGTGCACCCTGGATCCAATCGATACACACCTTTAAAGAAAGTCTCCGCAGTTGGTGTAAAACTAAAAGACAAATAAGGCCCAATTAATTCTTTATTTAATTCTTTATGAAAAAGAGGATACTCCAAAAAAGCTTTTATTTCGGAGGCAAAAAGAAAGGCATCTTCATTTTGATAGTAGTAAAAAGGTTTAATCCCAAAATTATCTCTTGCACAAAAAAGCATCTCCGTACGTTTATCCCATATGGCAAAAGCAAACATACCTCTTAATTTCTTGGGTAAAGATTTTCCCCATTCTTCATACCCATGCACCAACACTTCTGTATCGCTATTGGTTTTAAAAGTATGTTTTTCCTTTAACTCGTTCTTGAGTTCAATATAGTTATAAATTTCTCCATTAAACACGATTACGATATCTTCTGTTTCATTGTACATCGGTTGAGAACCCAAAGACAAATCGATAATGGATAACCTACGATGCCCAAGAGCAACCTTATCATCTACATAGTAACCCTCTCCATCCGGTCCACGATGTTTAATACGGTCTGCCATTTTTTTAATGAACCTTTGTTTTTCTTCCTTGTTTCTTTTATCAACAAAACCTACAATTCCGCACATTTTTATTCACCCTTTTCTAGAATACGACTATAAATATCCTTTTCTAACAATAATTTACTGATGGTAAAAGCATTAGCAATTTTGGTATTCATTCCTTCAATATACGCATTATCAGCTTCCCCAACAAATCCTTTATTGATAAAATAAGTCCCTTTATCGCTTCTCCAACTACGACTTGTAAAAATCGCCAGTCCTTCTGCATCACTCAAAATATCGTTGCCAATCAATAACCTAGAATCATAAGGAACACCAAACAAATTCAAAATTGTTGGTAACACATCAATTTGACTTGCCACTTTATCAATAACAACAGCTTCGTTATTCGGATTCCAAATAACTAAATTACTATGATTTACTTCAACCATTTCGTCTCTTTCATAAGTCGAAACCTCATTAATCTCTTCTTCTGTTAAAGTGTAAGGATAATGATCTCCCGTTAAAACAATGACGGTATCTTCTAAAATGCCACTTTCTTTTAAACTTTCAATTAAAGTTTCTAAAGCATACTCAAGTTCTGTCTGTGCCGAAAGATATGCTTTAACCGAATCACTATAGGGTAAATCTTTTACAACATCCCGATTTTTATTCGCCATCTTATTTCCACCCATAAAGTTATAAGGAGCATGCCCGCTTACTGTAATATAATAAGTAACAAATGGACTACTTCCTTTATACGTATCAAATGTTGCATTTACCATATCCACATCACTCGGAAGCCAAGCACAATTGATTTTCTTTTCCATGCCATTTTGACAAGCCATATAATTATGAAATCCAAGCGTTGGCATCGTAATATGTCTACTATAATATTTATAATACCAATCATGATAACTAAACGTATTATACCCAAGTCTACCAAAACTATTTCCAATTGCATAGTAGATACTTGGATGTTGATTTCTCCAAATACTTAATGTCTCCTGCGTTGGAACTAAACTCGTCATAGCTTGAAATTCTCCCCCAGTGGTACTTAAAAATTCCGGAGAATAATAATTGGTAAAGTAGAAGCCTTCATGAATTAGTTTATAAAGCGTAGGTGTTCTTTGCTCATCCACAGCAATTGAATTAAACCCTTCAGCTAGAATAAAAATCAAATTCTTTCCTTGATACATCCCGGTATATTGATTCTTATTTGTTGGTTTTTTGTTTTTTAAATATTCATACACCATTTTAATACTCTCATCCGTTTCATTAGCAATTAAACTATCAAAATCAATGTCCAATTTGTTATAGGAAACTTCCGCTTGTTCTTCCACTTGAACCGGTTCAGTATTGACAATTTTTTCTTGAAAACCAAACCAACTTCTTTTAAAACCTAAACGTTGTGTAGTAAACATTCCCAAAACTTCCGTAGAAGTTGTAATGGAATCTAAGTTATAATAAAGATTATAAGGTGAATAAAGTGCTGACTTATCCACACTCAAAGAAAACATGGCAAGTAAATAAAAAACAAAACTAAAGAATACGGGCATTACTTTGATTTTAAACGCCACTTTTTCATAACAAAAATTTTTTCTATACAATAAATAAAGAAAGAAAGGCAACAAGAATAAAAGAATCGCAATAAAATCTGTATTGATTAAATGAATACCAATTTCATAAAAACTTAAAGCATTGGTAACCAGTTCCAAATCCCGAATAGAAAAAGGAACAGAGAATAAAGAATAATACAGGAAATTATATAAATAAAAAGCCACAATCAAAATTACACTTACAAGAGTAACTCTTCGATTAAACTTTTCATTCCCTAAAGAACTTAAAAAAGAAAATAAAAAAGAAAGACTAGCACTAAATAACAAAACAACGAAAAATTCTTTATTTGGTAATTTATTAAACATTAGTATTTTATTAACCACTTCTAAATAAGTAATCAATAGAAAATAAAGAAAAAAAGTATGCTGTTTCTTTATCATTTCGTCCACCTACTGTTATTATAACATACTTTTTAAGCATTAAAAAATATAAATCATATTCTGATAATTAAAATTCCATTCAAAATTATTAAGGATTAGTCTTTCCCCATCTTTATCATCATAAACATAAAGATTATCCCCCACTAAATAGTAAACCGCATCTTCTGTACTTAGAACAATTTCTTTAACCATTTGATTAGAAATTTTAGTTTTATAATCTTCTTGTACTCGATAAAGATTTCCATCTAAAAGAGTATACGAAGTGATACTCTTATACGTAAAAGAATTTTCATTACCTACCAAAGCTTGCATGCCAATAGTCTCCCATTGATCTTCTTTTAAAATTTGACCTTGATTCTTTTTCGTCATGACTTCCATTTGTAATTTTTTGGGATTAATTTCATATTCCATTTTATTTTTTCGATCAACCAAATACAATTTTCCATCAAAAGAACCTAAAAAATAAGAATCAAAAGAAATGGTGTCTTTTAAGTTTAATTCACGAACTTTGTCTTTTTTAGTATCAATCACATAAAATTTATTAAAATTATATTTTTCATCATAATTCGCAATCACCAAATATTGACCAACCACTGCTGTCAACGGAATATTATACACATCCGTTTGAAAAAGTTTTATTTCCTTTTCTTGATTTTTTGTAAGAACATAAAAACCCGTATAATTCCATAAATAATACTTATTTTCCCCAAGAGAATAAAGTTTTAACGTTTTATATTCCTTTTCTTCATAAGATAAATTACTTTTATAAGAAGAAGGAATAAGTTCTTCGTCTTCTATTAAATGGTAACTAATATTTTCACCATTTTTTTGACACATAGGATAAAGATGGATTTTTTCACTTTCTATTAAAATACAAATGACATCGTCCTTTTGTTTGACATCGATTCCTTTTATTAGTTCTTTTGTATGAATAAAACGATGATACATAGAAGTTAAAAAAGTAGTATCTCCCACTTTAAATTCAAAACGATAAACTTTATCTTGTTTATTAAAACTCTCTGTAATCGAAACATCATTTAAAAAATACACTCGTTCATAATTCCGACTTCGATAGATAAAATAAAAAAGTAGAGAAAAAAGAAAAAGAAAAGCAAAACACTTGCCTATTCTAATTTTGTAAATTTTGGCCATATTTTTGCTTTTCCTTCATCATAAAGTCAGTAATATTTGTTTCAATTTCTGCTAAACTATTTTTATCTAAATTCGTCAAAATAATCACTTCTTTTACAGTATCAATTGTAATTTTTCCCCATAAAATACCACGATAAACTTCCATATCATTAAACAAATCTGGTGTAATAGAAGTCAAACTATATCCAAATAAGACTCGTTTTTGGCCAATTAATATTCTTTTATTAGTAAGTGCTACAACAACGGTTGAAAATAAATCCAAAGGATTATCATTTTTTTGACCAGCAAAAGCATAAAGAACTTCTTCATCAGGATTTAGATGCTGTTCAATAACACGACTATGCTTTTTTAAACGATTCCATGTTACGGTTTTAGAATATTTTTTCTTAAAAGCCAAAGCAAAACTATATACATCTTTCATACAAAACACCTACCTAAATTATAGCACATTTCATTAGCACTGCAAATAAAATCTTCCGGTTAAAATATTTCTAACATAACCAAAAAAACACTTGATTCAAAGTTCAAGTGTTTATAAAATTTTTACAAGAATTCTACAATATCAGCATTAGTATTAATTTTTTCAACTAAATCTGTACGCTCATATTTATTAAAGATATTCATAAAATTACTTTTATCCATTAAAAACATATCATAAAATTTAATAAAGATTTCTTTATAATTTAAGATACCAATTTCTTTTAAAAATTCCATATTTTGAATGACCAAATTAGAATAATTAAATAAATACTCATGTAATAAAGGTGGTATATCTACAGAAAATACTTTAATTTCCTCATCCGTAAAACCATAATCTAACAAAAAATTCATTATGCACTCACCTCTTTATTCATTTCATTATCTATAATCTCTTTAACTTCAGATGCAGATAATTTCGTTCCATAAAATAAAACAAGCAAGAAGGCATCATCATAATCAACTACTAAATTTAACGTATTTATTTTTTGAATTGTATCTTTAATATGTTCATAAGTATTTACGACTTTGTCATTAATAACAATATCCCACGTATTTCCATTAGATACCAAATATTCTTCACAAATTTTATTTTCAACTTTTTGCAAATTCAAAGCCGAATCCATATTTTCTTCGTCACTATATACGCCATTTGTAAGATTATCAAGCAATACCGGATTTTTTAAATAACTTTTTAAAACATCAGAAACACTTAATAGAGCATTAGCTTGTGACTTTTCATCGATAAGAGCATCTATATCATAAGTTTCTCCATTTTTATAAGAAACATTTGATTCTTGAAATTGTTTCATATTTTGCGCAATCGTATGAACGGTTTTTGCTTCTGCTATAATTTCAGGATATTTTCTTAAAAAATCCAATTCCTGAAGAGCCTTGTATTCTTCAATAATTGCATTAAGTTCATTATAATCTACCGCAAATAAACGAAGACAATACATTCCATTTGCTTTTTGAAGAGAGATTTTATTTTCAACAAGCAAATCAACAATTTTATTAAATTTTTCTTCATCTTTTAATAGTAAAATTGAAATACCAAATTTATTAAAGCAATCAGAAAATAAACTTATACCATCTTCATTATTAGGAACTAATTTTTTTTCTTTAAGAATATTTAATATTGTTGCTATATTCATAGTATTTCCTCCATTAATAAGCCATTAAAGGAACATTCTTTGGATCCATTCCATTTTTTTGAATGGTTTCAATTGCATCTTCTAACTCTTCTTTAGAGTATTTTTCTAATACATTAGGATTCAAATAGATATCAATTGGTTCTTTTCCAACATTTAATAGCATATGAATTTTAGCTGGTAATTCTTCATCTAACAATAAACCAGTGTGATTGACAAAAATTTCTACTCCAACATGGGTATTTTTAACACATTCAATGTTGGTTTCAATCATTTTTTCATCAAAATGTTGAATTAAATTATCAATTTCTTGTCCCGTATAATCTAAATAATCGATTCCATTTTTGGATAATAAAGATAATAAAGCTTCTTTTCCATCAGTAGATTCTTCAAATTCTACAACAGAAGGTTCTTCTTCTATAATAGAAACAGCATCTTCCTCTTCTTCTAGATTGTCTTCTAAATCTTCTTCAAAATCTTCAGAAACATCTTCTTCTACAATAGGTTCAGCATTCTTAGCTTCTGTAAAAACATCACTAATCGATTTACCAGATTGCTCCTTTTCTTTTACTCTTTCATCATAATCATAAAGTGCATCTTCTGGGAACATTAATATTTTAGCAGCTTCTCTTGTTTCTTCAGAATTAAATCCAAATTGTTCAAGCAAAGACACAATAGAATCTCTTGTTATACTGATTCTTCCAGATAAAGCCAAATCAAAATATTCATTTAATTTTTCTTGATTAGATAGAGCAACATCACGGCGAATACTTAAATCTTCAATTTGTTGAATTGCATCATTCATTTCTTCTTCTACTCTTACCAATTGTTTTTCAGCTTTTTTTGTATCCATAGTAACAGAATCAATAGCACGAGGCAAAGTTTTATTTAATCGTTCTACTAAATTTTGAGGATTGAAATCAATACCTAAATGATCCAAAACGGTAGCATATTCATCACGATCAATATTTGATAATAAATTTGTTAACTTTTCCCCTTGACTATTCAAATCATTATACAATTGTTCTAACTCTTGAATTCGAATTTGCAAATCCTTTTTTTCCTCAGTTGTTCTAGTTTTTATTTCAGTTGCTTTATTGCGTTGTTTATTAATCTCAACTAATATAACACTATCTTCGCCTCTTAAATTATATAATTTATCTAGTAAAGCACTAATTTCAGGTGACAATGCCTTCATACTAATCACTCCCATATTCTAAGAAAAATTATACCAAAAGAAAAAACAAATGTAAACCACTAACTTTTGAAAAACAGCGTCTATTCCTCATTGTTTGTTAAAGTGACTACATACAATTTGTTTTCTTCTTTAGCAAGAGTTAATAAAACATTTTCATCGTACCCTAAATCTTCTTTATAAGTTATGGTAGCTGAAACGTTATAGGCTTCTAAAGGCGTATCTCCTTTTTGATAAGTTGTAGACTCTATTTGTAAAACATCTACTTTAATAACCTCAGGAAGCACTTGTTTTCTTGTATTCGTTGAATTATCTTCTACTAATTTATAAATGGTATCCATCGCCTTATTTAAAAACTTCTCTTGATCTTTTGGATAAATAAAATCAGTTGAACCCACATCATACTTGCTCATTTTATTATTAATTGTATAAAAATCAATCAAAAAAAGTTCACTTAAATAAGTAGCATATTCTTCAAAATTAATCGTATCCTGATTTAATAAATCTTTAAGTTTGAAAAAAGTTTCTTTATATAGTTCCGTATCACGATCTTCTAAATTATATCCATAATCTTTAATAGTATCCAATACTTCTATAGGAGATTCAGTTTGTACATTTTTATTTTTCAAATAAAAAAATATTCCCAAACCAGCTATAATGAGTACAAAAACTATAATTGTAATTATAATTATTATCTTCTTTTTCTTATTCATAAACTCATTCCTATCATTCTATGTTTCTCATTATATCATTATTTTTATTTTTTTTGAATTAATGATTGCATTTTTTTTAAACTTTTGTTATTATTTAGACACGCAGGTGTAGTACAATGGTTAGTATACGACCTTGCCAAGGTTGAGATGGCGGTTCGATCCCGCTCACTTGCTCCAGTGACGTTTCTGTTCGAACTTTTATAGTTTGAACTTAACATATATAATCAATCCGTTCGGGTTGATTTTTTTGTATTTTACAAAAGAATTAACAAAGAAAGGACGGTGTTTTATGA
>CANRJW010000016.1 GCA_947631035.1 uncultured Bacilli bacterium | reverse complement strand
TTAGCCAAAAATTAGGTACAATAATTTTATAACACGTCTTTCGTATACTCCAGACGTGCCATAAAATACTTAACATTGTATCACTTATATAAAAAATATTTGTTATTTTCTCTTCCTCAAGATTTTGAAGATTGTATTAAAAATTGTTCTTTTAATTCAGGATATAATTCAAAAAACTTATTTATGTTAAATCCATTTTTTTGCCATTTAATCACTTTGTTTATTAAATCACTATTATCAAGAGGTATATGACTAGGTCTATCAGGATATAAATAAAGTTTTATAACTCCCTCTTTACTTAATTCTTGCAATTTTTCATAAACATTTTCGATATATTCATACGAAACCACAAGTTCATCTTTATCACTCACTACCTCTGCTGACCATTCTGTCTTTCCACTCTTAAAATTAGAAGCATTCAATTTATAAACAAAACCAGAACAATTAAAAATTTTTTCAAACATTCCCTGCTTTCTTTCAACTAATTCTATAGGATAGTTTATACCATCTCCAGATAAATAGTAATATAAATCATTACCTAATGGAGACAAAAAAATCATAGAAACTGCTATTGAGGGAGTAGCATATACCCATTCTTTTAAATGAGTGCTTTTATTTCTTTTAATTACTTTTAAATTTCCTATAGAACTTCCATGATAGACGTATTCCATTTTACCAACTTTCCTTTCTTTATATCTCTATTTTCTTCTCCTAACCTTCTCTATTTTAATGGTATACCCAATAGGGCCTAAAATGGAAAGCAAACTTTTAATACTTGGAGAACAACTTCCATTTTCTATACGAGCAATTTTTGTTCTAGATACATTAGAAAATTTTGATAATAATTCTTGAGTTAAATTATTTTCTTTACGAAAACGAATAAATTCTTTTACAAATACTTCATTTAGTTTTTCGGCATCATAAGACTCATCAATGTAACTTGTATCATAATCCATTTTTTTATCACCTGTCTAGATTGTATCATATTTGATACAAGAAATGTAAAGTAAACTTGCAATACATCTTTTTTCATATTATCATGAACTTAGAATTCGGAGGAAAGAATATGGAAAAAGAAGAATTATTAGAATATAAGAAAAAGTTACAACAACTTTCTTATGAAGAAAATGTAAAACGTGATTTATATTTAAGAGATATAGCCCTAGGAAAATTATATGGACCAACAACTGGTTTTCCATCTATCGATAAGCCTTGGCTTAAATACTATAAAGAAGAACAAATACTAGCCCCATTGCCTAGAAATTTGTCTGCTTATAATTATTTAAGGCTTTTAAACAACAATAACTTAAATTCTCCTGCAATAGAATTTCTAAATAAACAAATTACATATTTAGAACTTTTTAAAAAAATAAACGACACAACCAAATCATTGCATGCTTTAGGAGTAAAGCCAAAAGATATAGTTACTGTTATGTTACCAGCATGTCCATATGAAGCTTATTTATTTTACGCAATAGACCAAATTGGAGCATGTGCAAACTTTGTATTTCCAGGAACACCTTTGGAAGAAGTAAATAATATAATGACAGACTTTCATTCCACTAAATTATTTATATTCAACAATATGTTATTACAACCAAATTCGTTAGTAAATAGAAATGACATTGACATAGTAAGCATCTCTTTTGATGAAAAATCAAAAATTCAAGGAAATAACATTTTATCTTGGGAACAATTCGATAATTTGAAATACACTTCAGAAATGCCCATCTATAATAGAAATGAGAATGAACCATTATTTATAGCTAAAACCGGTGGTTCAACAGGAAAACCTAAAAGTGTCGTACTATCAGATAAAAGTTTTAATTTACAAGTTCATCAACACTTAAATACAAGTCAAAAATATGATATTGGAGATAGATGGCTTCGATTATGGCCTTTATTTTCTGCATCAGCAGCTGTATCTTCCAATCATTTGCCTCTTTGTGCTGGAATGCTAATGATCATTGAACCAAATTTTGAAATTAATAAAATGGATGAAATCGTTCTAAAACATAAACCATCACATATGCCATTTATTGCATCAGGATTAGATGTAATTATTCAAAGCCCTTTAATGCAAACGGAAAGTTTATCATTTATGAAATCTATTGGTGTTGGTGGTGAAGCTATAACACCTGAATTTGAAAATAGAGCTAACGCATTTTTACAAAAACATAATATAGAATCTTGTGTTAGAATCGGTTATGGTATGACCGAGAATGGTTCGGGCGCAGCAGCAAGATTTAATGAAAAGACTAATAAATTAGGTAGTACGGGAGTTCCCCAATTAAATACAATTATCTCTATATTTAATCCTGATACAAGTCAAGAACTAAAATATGGAAATATGGGAGAAATTTGCGTAATATCTGACTCACATATGTTAGGATATTATAACGATACCGAAAAAACAAAAACTGTATTAAAAAAACATGATGATAATCGAGTTTGGTTGCATAGTGGTGACATAGGCTATATGGATAAAGAAGGATTTTTGTTTGTTACCGGCAGACTAAAAAGAGTCATTTCTTTATATAGTGCTAATAAAGTATTTCCTTTAGATTTGGAAAAAATTATTGAAACTATTGAAGGTATAGAAAAAGCAGTTGTTGTACCCGAAAATGATATAGAACATCCAGGATATGTAGTTCCTAGTTGTTTTGTGATAACGCATAAAAATTATTCTGAAAACGAATTATTAGAAATAATAAACGAAAATTGTTTAAAAAATCATCCGAGTTATAATAGAATCAATTCTGTACATATAAGAAAGGAACTACCTCATACACAAATAGGAAAAATTGATTTAAAACTTCTCGAAGAGGAATCTATGAAATTAAGTAAACAACGCATTAAAAAGGAAGCTTTTTAACAAATTCTTTATAAGATAGCCCCTTTTTTTTTATAGAAAATTGATATATAATGAAAATAATAAAGGAAGGTAGAAATAAATATTTAAATTTAGCATGGATTTCTTAATATAATAAGATAACTTTTAACACGGATGTTCAATTGTTGTTTATTTTTTATTACTTTCCATATGAAAGGAATGAAATTATATGAATGCACAAACTGTGCAAGTAATTGCCTCCGCAATTAATGTAATATGTATTTTATTTACTATATTAATTGCTATTTGTTATTTTAAGAAAAAAAATACCAAAAATACAGAAACCCAATTATATAGTGGTTTATTAATAATCAATTTAGTTTCTGTTTTTATTGAAGCAATATTCTATTACTTGCTTCAACATAATATGGATGGTTTATTATTAAATATAATAGAAAAAATCTATTATTTAACTACAATAATTTGGATGTATTTTATGACAATATATACTTTTTCTATAACTAATATATTTTCCCAATCTAAATTTTCAAAGTGGAAATATGAAGAAAAAAAATACATAGTATTAATGCCTATTTTGATGATTTTTGTATTATTGGCATTTCTACCAATAACAAGAGAATATAAAGATGGAATTATTGTATCCTCTAGTGGAGCAGCGCCATTAACAATGTTTGCTTTATGTGCTATTCTTTTATTAATTAATTTTATAGTTATATTTATTAAAAGAAAAGAAATCAAATTTAAAAAGTTTTTTCCATTATGTCTATTTTTTATATTAATATTATTTCAAATTATACTATTTTCTTTAGGAGTTCAATTACTTTTAATAACATTAAATATCACTTTAGTATCACATTTAATGTACCACACTATTGAAAATCCAGATGCAAAAATGATCGAACAATTAAACATTGCTAAAGAACAAGCAGATAAAGCAAATAAGGCTAAAACAGAATTCTTGTCCAATATGTCTCATGAAATAAGAACACCATTAAATGCCATTGTTGGTTTTAGTGAGTGTATGTTATCAAGTAAAGATTTAAATGAAACTAAAGATTTTGCTAAAGATGTTGTTGATGCTTCTCAAAACTTACTAGAAATAGTAAATGGAATTTTGGATATCTCTAAGATAGAAGCCAATAAAATGGAAATTATTCCAAAAGAATATAATCCAAGAGAAGTCTTTAATTCTTTATGTACATTAGTAAAACCAAGAATTGGAGAAAAACCAATTGAGTTTAAAGTGAATATCTCCCCTGACCTACCTGGTATATTAAAAGGAGATATGGGAAAAGTAAAACAAATTATTTTAAACTTACTTACAAATGCTGCAAAGTATACCGATAAAGGTAGTATTGAATTTAATGTTACTTGTATCAATCGTCAAGATACTAAAAAATGCTTACTCTATATTGCTGTTAAAGATACAGGTCGTGGAATAAAAAAAGAAAATATTGATAAATTATTTAATAAATTTGAACGAATTGAAGAAGATCGAAACACTACGATTGAAGGTACAGGACTCGGACTTGCGATTACAAAAAGCCTTGCAGAAATGATGGGCGGTAAAATTACAGTTAGTAGTAAATACGAAGAAGGTTCTGTCTTTAGAGTATACCTAGAACAAGAAATTATTAGTATGGAAATTCCTGAAAGTAAATCAGAAGAAATTGAAATTGATTATAGTAAACATGAAGGAAAAAGAATTCTTATTGTCGACGATTCTAAAATCAACTTAAAGGTTGCCAATCAAATATTAAAGCCTTATAACTTTAATGTAAAAATGGTTGCCAGTGGTTATGAATGTTTAGAATTAATGGAAAGAGAAACATTTGATTTAATCTTAATGGATATTATGATGCCGAAAATGAATGGTGTGGAAACATTAAGAAGATTAAAAGAAATTGAAGGCTTTGATATTCCGGTGGTTGCCCTAACAGCTGATGCTATAGAAGGAACAGACGAAAAATACTTAAATGCTGGATTTGATGCTTACTTATCCAAACCAATTGATCGATATGAATTAGATAGAGTTTTAAAAAAATATTTAGGAGGAAATGAAGATGAAGAATAAAGTAGATTTATTAAAGTCTTATAATGTAGATGTAGACAAAGCATTAGAATTATGGGGAGATATGAATTCCTATAATGAAAGTTTAAAAGAGTTCAAAGATACTTTGAACTCCAAACTAGCTAGTTTGGAAGATTACCAAAAAGAAGGGGATTTACAAAACTACTCTATTTTAGTACATAGTATGAAAAGTGAAGCAAGATACCTTGGATTTATGACAGATGCAGAAATATTCTATGACCACGAATTAAAAAGCAAAGAAGGAAATATGGAATACATCAAAGAAAACTTTAATGTGGTAAGAGAAACTGTACGTAAAATTGTTACTTTATTAAATTCTTACTTTAGTGAAGAAGAACTAAGCGATAAAAAAAATATCTTAATTGCTGATGATTCTAACATTATTTTAAATTATTTAGAAAAAAATATGAATAGCGAATATAAGGTATTAAAAGCATTAGATGGTAGCGATGCAATTCATACAATTGAAAATAACGATATTTATGCCCTACTCCTTGATTTAAATATGCCGGGCATTGATGGATTTCATGTTCTTGAATATTTAAAAAATAATAACTTAATCGAAAAAATACCTGTTGTTATTATTACTGGAGACGATACAGAAGAAACAATTAAAGAAGCATTCACTTACCCTATTCTAGACGTCTTAAATAAGCCTTTTAATGATAAAAGTATTGATAAGATTCTTCTTTCTATTAAAGGTTTTTATGAAAATCATAAATTATAATGTATAAAGAGCATATTCTTGCATATACTATTAATGGAAAACGAAATAACGACTATGTTAAACGTTTTCCAAAAAGAAAACCACTTAATTCTGATTTTGGATTGAGTGGTTTTCTTTTTTCATATAAAGAATGCCTAATTATTTACTTTATTTAAAAACTGTTGTTCTTCTTTCTTTTTACGATTTTCTATTTTACTCATTTTTACTGGATAAAAACTTTTTACTTTTAAAACCTTTCCTGAATTAATTCTTACAGCAACACATATATCGCTATCCATTTTTTTGTAGTATTCTAAACCTTTTGTTTTAGAATTATAGTACACATAATCTGGATTTTTAATTACAATATTTAAATTATTAAAAATATTTTCTATTTCTTCCAAACTGTTAAAATCTTTTAAATGGTTTTCAATCACGTGTTGTTTTCTATCTGTATAAATTAAAATAGGTTTATTTTTATGTTCAGATATTTTCCAATATTCAGCAATTTCTTCTTTCAGTGTGCCTATATATTTATAACTCATACATTTCTCCTTAATTATATAAATAAACCCGCCATTACTGACGGGTTTTTTAAGCAATTGACTGGGCATCACTTCCAGTATCTCATCAGAAACTCTCGCGAGTAACTTACACTTAAGACTTGCGTCCGCGATAGACGATGACATTCTATCCTCAAATTGCTTACAAACTATACAATAGCATACAACTAATGTAGTTATTGTCCTTTATTGTCTAGAAAATCTCTTTTCTTGACTACTATAATGTACCATTTTGGATATTATTTGTCAAATATTTTTTCGATTTTGTAAATAAAAACAAACCCGTATTTATAAGGGTTTGCAAGATATCAATTTGGTAGCGCCGGGGAGATTCGAACTCTCGACCTACCGGGTATGAACCAGCAACCCATTAATTTTTATTAAAATTAAGAAACAATTTAAAACCTTATAAAGGGCTTTATTAAGCAAAAATAAACCATTTTATTAAAATATTATAAAATAACATTAAATTGCATAAATTTATATACAATATGGCACATATTATGGCACATTATGTATAAATTGACCTAAAAACAGCAATTTTTATGGCACAAAATACATAATTAAACCATTTATACACTAAAAAAGGTTATATGCAAGCTATAATTGTGATACATATACATAAAATTAGAGTACTTTTGAATGAGTACTCTTTTAAATTTGAATAAAATTACCCTAAAAAGGTATTTAACCCTTAAAATGAGAACGTATTTTTAAAATATGTATAAAATACTATGTTTTTGTATTATGGCTGGTAAACTCTTTATTTTAGGGCTTAAAATGTATATCGTTGCTTGCCCATCATTTAACTTTATAGGGTATATTTACAATAAATGATTATGTAATTTTTTATAAATAATATGTGGCAACTAAATCTTTGAATGAAAAAGAATTTTTAATACTGACATCGGCATATTATACACTAAAAAAGATATTATGTTTATTACTATTGTAGTGTATCAATTAAGCAGTCTTCATAAAACATAGAACCTTTAGGAATGGTACAAGAATAACTTGTATATTTTCCTATAATGTCCTCTTTATCTATAAGAATGTTATCTTTAATGCTTGTTTTTGATATTTCTATATAATCAATCATATCTTCCGTTATTAATTCACTTGCATTTATACGAACATTTGCAACTGGTATTTTTATTGAACTGGAAACGTCTTTTACTTTATAATTATATGCACCATATAAAATAGTTAAGATAAAAAATATTGTTAAAGGTATAATCACTATACCTAGTAAAGCATATTTTACACTAATTTTTGCTAGTGTATCATTTTTACCAATATTGATAGCAAATATTATTAAACCAATAGGTGGAAACAAAAAAGATATAATTTTAAGTAATTTATTATTCATACTTTATGCTCCTTATCTTTGCTTACAAACACATCTACTTTCTAAAGCACTCCAAGAACATTTTTGATACATATTAGTTAATTGATTGCAAGCTTCTATTTCTTGCCTTATTTTTTCCTTTTCTCTTTCTTCACTTGGAGAACTATCAAAAGCTCCTAAAATAACACTTGCAGTTAAACCAAAAGCAACCCCTAAAACAATAATTCCTAATAACATTAAAGCTCTTTTGGGTTCATTTGAAACATCTGGCATTCCGCCTTTTTTATAAATTAAACCAGCACCTATCAAACAAGCGATTGTTAATATAATTAAAATAGTACCTATAAATATTTTCATTTTTTATTTTTTCTCCTTTCTAAAACTATCAAAAATTTTATATTTTTCTATATCATTAAAACACTTTTTTTGGCTAGGTACTTTAAACAATTTAGTAAATAACCATACACCAATAACTATTAATTCTAATATATTCATAAATACTCCATTTTTATTGTTTATTTTCGCTTGTATCTTCAATATTTTCTACACAAAGTTTACCATTTTCATTTGTGATTTTTAACCACACATTCGCTTTGGTGGTTGTTACTTTTATGTAATCATTTTCAGCTAGGGCAACATTAACAACTTTGTTTTCGTCTTCATATACTACGCTCATATCAATCACTCCTTCTTTTAATCAAGAATATTATATCATAATTTGCACAAAATATCACTATATATAGATAAATATCTAGTTTGTATCAATGGTAAATGTTCTATTATTTTTAGATAATTATATATAGAGAGGTGATACAATGCTTACTAATGAGGAACTAGACAAAATTTTTGATATGATTTCTCAAAATGTTAAATACTTTAGACGTTATAATCATTCAAAATATGCAGACGAATTTGGTAGAATTAGTCAAGAACGTCTAGCAGAATTATGCGATGTTTCACAATCACTAATAGCTAATATAGAAAGCGAAAAAGTAAAACAAACTTTTTCAATATCTGTTATAGCGTCTATTAGCAAAGTGCTTAATATTCCACTTGACGAATTTTTTAAGGAACACGATTTTAACAAATAAAAAAAATATCTGTGATTAGATATTTTTATTTTTATATAAAACAACCATTTTATTTTTATTTACATATTCTTTTTTTTGTCATAACATTTCATTCTTGCTATGTTTCCTCTTTCTTTTTCACATTCTATGCTACATACCTTTTTTCTTTCAGTTACAAATAAATAGCCACATTGTATGCAAGGAATAGTTTTATATTTCTTATTAGTTGTTGTATCTATTTTGCTTATCATAGCAAAAATAACTAAACCCGCAACATTGCACCAATCATTAAAGATATATCTAAAATCATTTTCATAATCAATTATAGGACGTAATGCGAATTGATAATTTATGATATTTTTAACATAAAATAAAATGGTTTCTCGTTTCTTTATGCTAAAATTAATAAATTTATTTTTATATTCATAATATTTATCTTCTTTAATGCTTTCTAATAAATCAACAATTACATATACATATAAAGAGCTTATAAGTATTTCCTTGTATGTTCTACAATAAGATACTAAAAGTTGTTTTTCTTGATTACGCGGATAACCATATTTTGTTATTAATTCTTTTACTCTTTTTTCCATATCTTCATTTTTAGGTATATTTTGTATATAGGTTTCAAATAGATTGTCTAGTTTATTTCTTATATCATATATTCGCTTATTTATCTTTAATGTCCTATCTTTGTCCCAATTTGTTATATCAATACTATTAGTTGTAATGTTATATTCATTTAACTCTTTTCCAAAATTATATAAATCATTAAACACATCTTGTTGGTTAACTTCTATTAAATCATCACATTTTTTTATATAAATTCCCATAAATTGCTCCTTTTTTGCATAAAATATGCAAGTATTTTTTTCTAAAAAAAAGGTAATAAAGCGTATTTTGTGTAATACGTTCTCCATTAATATTATATACAAATCCCCCTTAAAATCAAGGTATTTAAGGCATTTTTTGTATGTAATATTTTTCAAAAAAAACGGCTATTGTATGTTTGAAAAAAAAGTGATTTAATGTACTTGCACGAACGAAATAGACGTCTTTAAAATTCGTGCAAAAAATAATTTTGATTATATAAGATTTTATTTTGATAGTGAATAAAGTTTTATAACTATCTAATCAAGAGAATAGAAAGGAAATATGATTTATGACAAATAAAAACGACTTGCTTTCCAATAACGATAGCAAGCCACTAGAAGAAAGTGATACACTTACTCCCAATACAAGTAATAGTGTATCACAAGAAAATGAAGAAAGTAAAGAAGAAATAACAAGATTTATTTCTAAAGAGCCAATAGCTCCGCTTACTTTCTTAAAGAAAAACAAAAAAATTATAGGTTTAACTCAACCCCAATTTAAGGAATGGCTAAAAAATAAATATATCGCCTTTTCTGGAGCGGGACGATTTATTCCCACTAGAACAGCTGAAGATAAAGCACTTATGGTAACTGAAAACGATTATACCATAAAAATTAAAAATGCTGACTTAACAGCTGATATATCTATATCCTGTATGGGTAAACTTACCCAAAAGGGACAAGAATATATACTATCTTTCTTTGAAAATGAAAGTGGGGCTAATAATGAATAGTGATAAAATATACCGCTATACTTTAAAGAAATTTAAAGATATAGCAATAGAAGATGTAGAGTGGCTTTGGTACCCTTACTTTCCACTAGGGAAAATATCGTTTATCGCTGGCGACCCTGGATGTGGTAAAAGCTATCAAGCAATTAATCTTGCCAGCATCGTATCAAATGGGGGTACTTTACCACTTTCAAATATGAATGCTCCACAAGGTTTAGTAATTATTCAAAATGCCGAAGACGGGGCTGGCGATACTATTAAAAAAAGACTTGTCGATTTAGGGGCTAATGAAGAAAATATATATCTAATAGATTTAAAGGAAGAATTTAAAGATACTAGAGATATTCTACTATGTGATGTTGAAGATATTGACGCACTACTTGAAGAATTGCACCCTAAATTGCTTATTTTCGACCCCATACAAGCATTTTTAGGGGACATCGATATGAATAGTGCTAACAAGGTAAGAAACTTGTTAAAACCAATAGGACAACTTGCAGAAAAGCATAATTGTGCTATCGTGTTCGTTGTTCATAGAAACAAAGGACTAGCTGGTAGTAATCAAATATATCGTATGCTAGGCAGTATTGACTTTGCTGGTATTGCTCGTTCAATAGTAACGATTGCTAAAAATGATAATGAAACATTATTTATCAATAGCAAAAACAACCTAGCAGAACGTGGTAAAACACTAGCTTTTAAAATATCTAATAATAAAATAGAATGGCTAGGAGAAAGAGATTACCAAGAAGAACCACAAAATATTAATGAAACAATTTTTCCTAGAGATATAGCTCAAAATTTTATTTTAGAGTATTTAAAAAATAATAATTATGCCGAATTTACGGACATAATAAATAAAGCTAGAAAACAAGGTATAAGTGATAAAACTCTTATTAGAGCAAGAAACAATCTAAAAGAAGACAATTTGATAGATAAAAAGAAAGACGGGCAAAAAACTATATGGTACCTTGCAGAAAAATAGTAAATGCCCAAATGCCCACCCATTTAATAGTGGGCATCTGGGCAAATGACAAGGCGGTTGCATAATGACAAAAGAAATATGCAATATAAAAGAATTATCACTTTACCTACAAACATCTATACCCGAAATAAGAAAACTAGTACGTGAAAAAAAGATACCCCATTTTAGAGTTGGAAACCGTATAAAATTTGATATAAACGAAATCAATAAATGGGTAGAAAAATTACAAGAAGAAACTAGTAAAAACTCCCTATTTACCTAGAAAAATAAAGGGTTTTATGCTATAATATATATTGTATAAATGGTGCATATAACCCTTAAATGAAAGGAGTTAAAATTTATGATTAAAAATAAGGGTTATAGAAAAATTGATACAAGAAATGGTTTAAATGTTTATGAAGCTGTTATTGAAGTTGGTTATGATATTGACGGGAAAAGAAAACGAATTAAAAGACGACATATCGGCAATAATACAAGTGCAGAAATTTGGTATGCTGATTTAGTTAAAGAATATTACCATAAATCAAATAAGATAAATATTACTGATATGACTTTCCGTGATTTTAGTACTCTTTTCCTTGAAAAATATTGTGTTCCTAATGTAAGTAAAACAACTATAAAAGGTTATCGTAATTATTTAAAAGTTATTCTTTCTTATCTAGGGGACTATAAACTTAATAGTATTACTACTTTTATGCTTGATAATATGTATCAAAAAATCAAAAAAGGACAAATGGGAAAGGAATTATCTCCAAAATCAATGTTACATTATTTTGATTTAGTAAACTTAATGTTTAAACAAGCAAAAAAATGGAAATTTATAGAGTTTAACCCTAATGAAGACGCAACTAGACCTAAACTACAAAAGAAAAAACGTAATTATTATAATTTAGAACAAGTACAAACATTATTTAATGTTTTATCACAAGAGAATATAAAATATAGAACAATAATAACTTTAACTATTGTAAGTGGGGTTCGACGCAGTGAATTATGTGCTTTACGTTGGAGCGATGTTGATTTTAATAACAACACTATTTATATTGATAATTCTTTAAAGATAATAGACGGCATTGTTGACGAAGAAAGAGCAAAAACTGATTATTCAATTAGATATATATACCTAGATAGCAATACTATGTCATTACTAAAAGAATATAAAAAGTGGCAAAATGGTTATATGCTGTATATGGGCAATAAATGGCATAATACTGATAGAATATTTACTGATAAGTACGGAGAACATATGCACCCTTGCACTTGTAATAAAATATTACAAAAGATTATTAGCAAATATCAATTATCACATATTACTTTTCACGAATTAAGGCATACTTGTGCTACATTGTTAAATAGTCAAGGAGTTGACCCCGTAACTATAAAAGAGCGACTAGGACACTCTAATATAAATATCACTATGGATATATATACACACGCACTAGAAAGTAATAAAAAAGCTAGCGTGAATGTATTTAAAGAATTACAAAATAATATAAATAATAGCTCAAAGGCACCAATAATGGCACAAAATTATGGCACAAACCAATAAAAAAAGTGTAAAATCAATTAAGATTTTAACACTCTTTGCTCACAAATGGTAGCGGGAGAGGGATTTGAACCCCCGACATCGCGGGTATGAACCGCGTGTTCTAGCCAACTGAACTATCCCGCCATAATTTTTGGCTCACTAGCTGGCTTAACGGGTATGAACCGGTTGCTCTAGCCAACTGAGCTACAGCGCCATAAATAAACAATATAATAATAGCATAAAAAAAAAGGGCTTGCAACTCTTTTTTCTTTCAGAACAAGACTTTTTGTCCTTTTAGATCCATCTAGCAATATAAATACTTCTTGTTGTATCTTCTTCGTAATGATTAAAAATGGCAATAAGATTTTCAACAATTGCAAGTAACTTATTTTTATAAGCAACTGAAACTCTTACATTATAGATTTCTTTTTGCATCTTTCTTCTAAATAAATTATCATCGATATATTTTCCTAAAACATAATCAATCTTCTTAACAGCCTTCTTCTCTTCGTCATTGGTAAGATCTGCTTTAAAGATAAAATCTTCATAAATTTTAATTAACTTTTCCGTAACAACATCTTCTTCAAAATATTCAAAATTTATAATACGATAGAAATTAGGACACAATTCTAAAACTAACTTGTTATTATTCATCTCTAAGACCTCCATCTATCTTATAACCATAATACTACAAGTCTAAGAATTTGTAAACCCTTTCTCTTTTTTTAATCTTTTTAAAAGAATGTGATATAATAAAAATAATAAATAAAAATAGAAAGAGGCTTTTTGTTATGGATCAATTAAAAGAAAATAAAAAAATGGTTTATATTGGCATTGCCGTTCTCCTACTTATTATAATAGGTATTGTTGGAATGAAATTTTATAAAGAGTACCAATATAAACAAACATATGAATACAAATTAATCGAACATGGTTATACTTTAGAAGAAGCAAAAACACTACTGAATTTTTATCAAAAAAATGAACAATTAGAAAATCTATTAAGCATGGAAAAAAATTCTTATATTTTAGAACTAATACAAGAAAAATATTATATCGATAAAAATTTAACGCGTTACTTAGAATATGCCGATGCAAACAAAGAAACATCAACCAAAGATGTGGTGGCTATTGTAAATGTCAATGCTGATTATAAACACTATGAACATGATATTCCCACCGATACTTCTTTAGGAATCTTAATTAATGTCAATAAATACTACACTCTTCCTGAAGATTTTGAACCATTAGAAATTTCCGATATCAGTATTCGTTACTCTTATGAAGGCAACCGCATTTCTAGTGAAGCCAATGATGCTTATGTATCCATGTGGAATGCTGCTCAAGGTGCAGGTTTTACCTTAATTGTTAATTCTAGTTATCGTGATTTTAAAGAACAAGAAGATGTTTATAGTTCTAAAAAAGCCAGTTTAGGTCAAAAAGAAGCCGATAAAGTAGCAGCAAGACCTGGACACTCTGAACATCAAACAGGTTTAAGTATTGATGTATTCGAAATGGGAAATCAATCTACAGCCACTTTTAAAGATTCTGAAGCCTACACCTGGTTAAAAGAAAATGCTTATCTCTATGGCTTCATTGAAAGATATCCAGAAAATAAAGAATATTTAACCGGATATAGTGCTGAAGCATGGCACTGGAGATATGTTGGAGAAGAAGTAGCCAAGATTATCCATAATGAAAACATTACTTTTGATGAATACTATGCTTATTATATAGAAAACCAAGCTTAATTGCTTGGCTTTTTTAATCTTTGTAAAATCTCTCTATTCCCTCTGTAAATCCAAAGTTGCTTCTCTTCTAAATATTGGAACTCTTTCATAAACCCATTTTCAAAATCCAAAAGATAATAAAGTTCAAATAAAGTAAACGGAATAGATTCATAATTTAATAATACTTTTCTTACCCTATCCTCAATATTTAAGTTTTGATATTCCGTAATAGAAATGCTATTTAAAAAGGCATAATAAAGAAAATCTTTTTTTATTTTTTCTATTCTACAATGATAATTCATTAAGAAAAGACTTTCCTCTTGTGTGATAGCATTTTCATTGTTTCTGTCTTGTAAAAATTCTGTTTGATAATAATTCCAAAGATAATTAGAACGACCACCCATATTTTTATAAAAAGCTCTTGTAAATACTTCTCTTTCAATAGCTTCTTGATAATTTTTACCATTTCTTAACCAGAAACAAATTTGTATATAATCCAGTTGATACTTTTGAGCAAGAGATTTTAATTGAATTCCTAAATAAACATATTTGGTGATTTGCATTTGTTTTTTTTCAAATGAGTACAATACTGCATCATAAAGATTCATACCATTTTGAATATTTTTATGAACTAAACCAGCATTTAAACAATTTTGATTACAAAATTCTTTTAAACTACTATATTCTTTCGGTAATCCAATGGAATATAGATAATTCAAATACTCTTCGTTTTGGTTTCTTTTTTGTTCTTGTTCTTGAATAATTTGTTCTACTGATTTATTTTTATAGAATCCTTCATAAAAAACCTTTTTGGAAAATCCACTTGTTTTGGCAATTTCTAAAACATTTTTATCTTTTCGACAAACTTGTTTTCTTTTTACTTTTATACAATGTTGAAAAGATTCTTCAATAGACAAGCCTTGTTTTCTTTTTTTTCGATATGCATCAAACGAAAAACCCTTTTTAGCTAATAAATCATATACTCTGTACAATTGACCATTATAAATAATTTTATCTTCCTTATAAACCATTTTTATCCCCCTCTTTGTAAAAACAGGGTTTATTATACATAAAAAAGGTTTATTTGTCAAAAAAAAATACTCTTTCGAGTATTTAACATTATTTTAGATTACTTATTAATTCATCCTTTTTCATAGTAGAATATCCTTTAACACCTTGCTCTTTGGCAACTTCTTTTAATTCTGCTAAAGTCATTTTACTATAATCTTTTACCTCTTCTTTTTTAGAAACTTTTTCTTCTGCTTTTGGAGTAGATTTCTTTTCTTCTACCTTTTTTTCTGCAAGTTTTTTACCACTTTTTAAAGCATCTTCAGCAATATGTACTAAATTGGTAAATGATGCAGGATCATCAATAGCAAGTTCTGATAGCATCTTACGATTAATTTCAATACCAGCAATATTTAAACCATTGATAAATTTAGAATAACTAATGTTATTTTCTCTACATCCAGCATTAATTCTCGTAATCCATAATTTCCTAAAGTTTCTTTTATTGGCTCTTCTATCACGATAAGCATAAGCTTCACTATTGAAAACTTGTTCTTGAGCTGTTTTATAAAGTCTATGTTTACTTCCAAAATAACCTTTGGCTTGTTTTAATACTTTTCTTCTTCTATTTTTGGAAACAGTTCCACCTTTAACTCTTGTCATTTCTAACCCTCCTTACTAGATAACTGACTTAATTCTGTCAGTATCTCCTTTACTTAAAGTTCCTTTATTCCTTCTTTGTCTAACTTGTTTTGCACTATCCTTATTGGTTTTGTGGTTACCTCCACTTTTCTTATAAGATAATGTTCCGTTAGCACGTTTTTTAAATACTTTGCTACTTGCTTTATGTGTTTTTTGTTTTGGTCCTTTCGCCATAATACATCCTTCTTTCTTATTTTATTTTTTAGGTGCTAAAATAATATACATACTTCTACCATCTAATTTAGGCTCTAACTCAATATCAGAATATTCACTTAATGCTTCTGCAAATTTAAGTAAAACATCACGTCCTAATTCAGTATGAGCCATTTGTCTTCCTTTAAAACGAATTAAACCTTTAATTTTGTGTCCCTTTTCCAAATAACTTTGCGCATTTTTGGTACGAGTTTCAAAATCATGAACATCAATGGTTACGGATAAACGATACTCTTTTAACTCTTTATTGGTTTCTCTTTGCTTTTTTTGGGCTTCTTTCAATTTCTTTTGTTTTTCATATTTAAACTTGTTGTAGTCCATAATTTTAGCAACTGCAGGACTGCTCCCACCATTCATTAAAACCAAATCAAGTCCAGCATAATTGGCGAGTGTTAAAGCATCTTCTAATTTTTTTATTCCCATTTGTTCTCCATTTGGTCCTATTACCATTAACTCTTCAACTCTTATTTGTTCATTAATTGGTAATTCGTTTTTATCATTTGCTATAGAAATGCACCTCCATACATTATAAAAGGCGGATTCAAAATCCACCTTAAAAGCACAAGTTCTTCTTTTGGCTCTTTACCTATTACGATTTGTAATCAGGTGGATTTAAAATCTCTTTCCTTTTTTTGTAACAACTCGATTATATAGTATATCTTATGTTTTTGTCAAGCAAAATTTACAAATTATTCTTGATAGTCTCTTAAGACTTTCTCTATTCCCACGTAAGGAAGTAAAGCACAGGTTTTACGATTGCTTTGTTTATAAATTTCATTATAAACAATTCCCTCTTTTAAGAGTTCTTCATCGTAAGGTTCTTCATTAACCATAGCTTTGAAATTTTCGATATATTCTAGAGCTTCCGCAATCGTTTTGCCAATTAAATTGGTAATCATAATGGATGTCGAAGAAGTAGAAATTGCACAGGCTTCTCCTTGAAACTTGATATCCTTGATTTTTCCTTCTTCCATTAAAATGTATAAATCAAGATTATCGATACAAGATTCATTATTAGTATTGACTTTTTTATAACGTTCATCGAAAACGGCTTCCCTATTTTTGGGATTTTGGTAATGGTCCAAAATAATTTCTCTTCTGACATTCTCATCCATTTCTATAGCATCTCCTTTAAAATCTTATCTTTATCACTTAGTAATTCCACTAGCATATCTATTTCTTCTACAGTATTATAAAAATACAAACTTACACGAATAGTATTCGTTACACCTACTTCCTTTTTTAAAATTTTAGCACAATGACTTCCAGCTCGAACACAAATGTTATATTTGTTTAAGTAATACGCTACATCTTGACTAAAGATACCATTTACATTAAAGGATACAATACCACTATCACTTTCTAGGTTAATAATGTCAAGGTGCGGAATCATAATTAATTTATCAACTAAATATTTACGCAAATTTTTTTCATAATCGGCGATTTTTTCCATGCCAATCGCATCTAAATACTTGATGGCTTCTCCAAAGGCAATCACTCCAGCAATATTGGGCGTCCCGGCTTCTAATCTCGCTGGAAGTTCTTTATAGTATACTTCTTGTTCATTATCGAAAGATTCGTTCATACCACCACCTAATATTAAAGGTTCGACATTTTCTAAAAGTTCTTTTTTACCATATAAAACCCCAACTCCAGTTGGACCACACATCTTATGCGCAGAAAAAGACATAAAATCAATATCTAAATCTTGCACATTAGTTTTAATATGTCCAATACTTTGTGCAGCGTCTAAAACAACAAATATATTATGTTGATGGGCATATTCCGTAATTTCTTTAATAGGACGAATATCTCCAATGACATTCGTGATGTAAGCAAGACTTATGACTTTGGTATTAGGAGTAATGGCTTTTTTCACGTTTTCTAAAGTAACATAGTGATTATCATCAAGAGGGATATACCCAATTTTAATCCCATTAGTATTCGCTAGAGAAAACCAAGGAAGAACATTAGAAGCATGTTCGGATTTCGTAATCAACACTTCATCGTTTTCTTCTAATAAATTTTTAAAAAACCCACTGGCAATCAAATTCATTCCTTCGGTAGAACCTGCCGTAAATATTATTTCTTCTAAAGATTTGGCATGAATAAAATCACGAACCAATTCTCTAGTATTTTCATATTCTTGGTCAACTTTATAAGCAATGTCATAATCTCCCCTATGCGCACTTGCTCCATATTTTTCATAATATTCGACCGTTTTATCAATCACACACTTTGGTTTTAAAGTTGTTGCTCCATTATCAAAGTAAACAATATCTTGCTCAAGCATTGGAAAATCTTCTCTATTCATTTTGTATCACCTCCTATAAATCTTTAAAAACTTCTTCGTTTATTATTCCTTTTAAAAATCCATCTTTAATTAAGGAAGAAGAAGTGGCTTCATCTAAACCTTTACTTTCTAAATAAAATAATTCATTCTCTTCAATCGGACCAATCGTTGCATTATGACTTGCTAACACCGCATTCGAAGAAACTTTTAAATCCGGTTTAATTTTAATACTGTTTTGATGAGATGTTATGACTTTTATATCTTCTAAGTAAGCATTGTCTTTGGTATCCTCTAAAATATCTCCCACGGCATGCACAAAAAGAGTACCTTCATTATCAACACCACGAATCAAAATGACATTGCGATTGTGATTTGTTTTAATCCTATTTTCAATTCTAAATTCATTTTCTCCACTATATTTGCAAGAATAATGCAAATCCAATTGTGAATTTTCTCCATTTAAAATACAAATCTTGTTTTTGGTATTTTGTAGTTCTAGAAAGAATTCTAAAGTTAAATGACTATTCTCTTCTAAAACAATCTCCAAGGTTTGACTTTGAAAGGTAGGAATTGCACAATAAACTGTACCACTCACAATAAGTTTTAAAGAATCGAGAAACTCGGTAATTACGACTTCTTCTTCTTTTAAATGTAAACTATTTTGTTCTACTTTTATTTTATGCATCCAAATTCCCTCTATCTATAATGCTTGCCCCAGAAAATCCTTCCTTAAAAATCTTTTCTGCTAAAGAAGCATCACCCGTTTGGATAATTTTCTTATTTTGTAAAACATGTACTTTCTCTGGTTTTAGAATTTCTAATAATGTTTTTTGATGGGTAATCATTAAAATAGTTGGATGGTATTCTTCAAAATATTCTTTTATACTATCCCCAACTAATTTTAAAGAATCAACATCTAGCCCAGAATCAATTTCATCTAAAATAAGAAAGTTTGGTTCTAGCATCCACATATGCAAAAGTTCATTTTTCTTTTTTTCTCCTCCACTCATATTATAATTAATATCGCGATGAATAAAAGAAGATGGTATTTCTAACTTTTCGCAAATCTTTGTTAACTTTTGATTAAATTCTAAAATATTCAAAGTATTTTTTCCTTGGTCATTTAAAGAAGTACGAAGCATTTCAGCATTGCTTACACCAGCAATTTCTACTGGATTTTGTCCGACTAAAAAAAGGCCACATCTTGCGACTTCCGTTGTATTCATTTTTAGTAAATCTTGGTCATTTAAAGTAATAGAACCCTTTACAACTTCATAGTTTTTATCTCGCATGAGTACCTTAGCAATCGTCGATTTCCCTGCGCCATTATGTCCCATAAGAGCATGAATACTTCCCTCTTCTATTTCTAAATTAAAATCTTCTAATATAATTTTATCCCCCGTTTTTACGGTTAAATTACTAATTTTTAGCATATTGAAACACCCGTATGTATTGTACCAAAAATCCCTTATATTGTCTATTTTTCTTTCATAGATTTAAAAATCTTTTTCCATAAATCACGACTAGAATAATTTAAAATTCCTACTTTGTAAATACGAAGTCCGTAATGGAAAACGAAGAAAGTAAATCCTCCACAAATAAGAGTGGAAATGAAAAGTTCTAGAATCGTTGTTTGACCAAGTAAGTAAAGCACCGGGGCAATTAAGAAAGATAACATTGGAAAATAAGAAAGAATTTTAATAAACAAAGCCCCATCAAAGGTACTTGAAATCACTGCTATATAATAACCAACGGCGAGTAGAACCATTAAAGGAGTTTGTAATTGTTGATAATCTTCAATATTGGTTGTCATACTAGCAAGAACTCCTGCCAATATCGCATATAAAACAAAACTAAATAGAAATAAAAGAAGCATGATAGGTAATCCTCGAAGCAACAAAGAAAGAACCCCTGAACTTTGAATTCCCTGTACAAGTTTTAGAACTTGCGCACTTGTTTCTCCAGATAACCCAATAGATTTGGTAAAAGCAAGACGCACCAATAAAGCAACTGCAACATCAACAACCAAAATCAAAGCTTGTATGAGTACAAAGGAAGTAGAGGCAATAATTTTAGAAGCAAAATGTGCTTGTGGAGACACGTTAGAAATAATAATTTCCATACTACGTGTTGATTTTTCATCATTAATCTCCGCCCCAATCATTTGTGTAAGCATTGTAATTAATAAAAAGAAAGGAACAATAAAAATGAGTATCAATCCCATCGAAATAAGCTCTTGATTTTCAGAAGTTTGCCCTTCTGGATTGGTTATTTCTTTATGGATAGAAACATTGCTCGTTAAAGCAGCAATCTCTTCTTCTTTAATGCCCGTTGTTTCTAAGACATAGTGTGATTTTATAGTATTTAAACTTGTTTGTAAAAGTTGTTCTGTTATCATACTGATGGCATCATAACTTATGACCTGTGCCGTTAAATATTCGGTTGGGGAAGGAAGAATTTGTAAAACAAAATCTTTGGTATTTTCAATTTCTCCTTTTAACTCCTCTGCCCTTTTCGTTGTACTAACAATTTCATAATTTCCTAAATCTTCTAAGCTTTCTTTTAAAGAATTAAAATTGCTTTCAAACAAAGAATACGCATTCGCTTCATCTATGACATAAATTTTCGTTACTTCATTAAAATCCCCACCAAAAAAGCGAATAATTCGGTCGATATTTACAATGCCAATTAAAAAGATAAGAACGAGCAAATTGGCAATTTTAAACCATTTTGTATTTATTTTTTTCTTCAAACTTTGTTTTATTAAAAATTTACATTTCGTTTTCATACATAACCCCCACTTTTTCTAGAAAAATCTCATTTAAAGAAGCATCTTCGACAACAAACTTTGTTACTCCTTCACACTTCTTTACATAATTAAACACATCATTTACATTTTCTTCACTTGCTATTTTAACAACAACTTCTGTTTCTGTCTTAATAACTTCCAATACCCCTTTTACTTCTTTTAGTTTTTCCAAATCCATATGTTCTGCTTCAATATGAATATTTTTCTTGCGATAATCTTTTTTAATTTGTTTTAAATTTCCCGAAAGAACACTTTTTCCTCGTACCAAAACAACTAATTTTTCACAAAACATTTCAACATGTTCCATGCGATGCGTGGAAAAAATAATACTGGTTCCTTTTTCTTTTAGTTCTTTAATTACATCCATAAAAAGAGCAACATTAATTGGATCTAACCCCGAAAAAGGTTCGTCTAAAATTAGTAAATCCGGATCATTTATAATCGAAGTAATAAACTGAATCTTTTGTTGATTTCCTTTGGAAAGTTCTTTTATTTTACGTTCTTTATATTCTTCAATATGAAATCTTTTTAATAATACATCCAATTTTTCTAAGATATCTTGTTCTTGCATACCTTTTAAAACACCATAATAAATGGCTTGTTCTTTAACTGTCAGCTTAGTAAGTAAGCTTCTTTCTTCTGTTAAAAACCCAATTTTATCGGTTACACTATAATCAATTGGTTTGCCATTTAAAGTAATCGTTCCACTATTCTTATCGAGTAAACCCGTAATCATCCGAAATGTTGTCGTTTTTCCTGCCCCATTTACTCCCAATAGTCCAAAGATTTCTCCTTTTTTTACTTCAAACGATAAATCATCAACCGCTAAAATAGTTCCATAATATTTTGTTACATGTTCTACTTTTAACATTCATTAACCTCCTAAATTATTTTTATTTTCTTTTTTTACTCGAATGATAATCATAAACACAAAAACGAGTAAAATACTCATACTTACGATAAAAATTTCGATTGTATAGTTGTATTTTATTTTTTCTTGCAAATATACTTCTTGTTGATAAAGTTCTTTGTCCTTATACTTTACTTTCACAATGCCCAATTTCGTATTAGGCTTTATTTTAGAAGTTAGTTTTTCTATTCCTTGATATTCATATACCAGTTCTTCTTTCATTCCCTTTTCGAGATAAAATGGCACATCCATTTTACTTTTAATTTCATATTCTTTTATAGTAGCATCTAAAACGGGAATGGTTTTTAATATTTGATTTTCCTCTAAAAGATTAACATAACCAAAATGTTCAAAGAAATAATTGTAAATAGCAAGACTATCAGCAATATGATTGGGATAATTATTTTGATGAGAAGAGCCCGTAGTAATGAGTAAATACTGCTTTCCTTCATTTTCTGCAATAGAAGATAAACAAAGTCCAGCTTTGCTTGTAAAACCTGATTTTGAACCTTTAATCATATGAATATCGAAATGATACTTTTCACTTGGCAAAACAAGTGTACTTTCTAATTCTAATTGATTGAGTGTAATATAATTTCTCGTTGTATAAGCCTGATAAAAATCCTCATTTTTTAAAGCATATAAAAGAAGTTTTAATAAATCTTCTACAGTCGAATAGTTTTCTTCACTATCTCTTCCTACTGGATTACTATAATGCGTATTATTCATACCAAGTTTTTGCGCATATTCGTTCATTTTAGCAACAAAAGTATCCATATCTTGGTATGTCAAAAGAGCAAGGGCTTGTGCAGCATCAGCACCACTTGGCAAAAGAGTTGCATAAAGTAAATCGTTATATGTCACCGAATCATTTATTTTGAATCCAGCCGTAGTATAACCATCTAAATTAGAAAAGGCACCGGCAGGAACTTGAACAACTTCATTTAAGTTTTCTATTTTTTCAATCGCTACAATAGAAGTCATAATTTTCGTTAAACTGGCAATAGCAATTTTTTCACTACTATTTTTTTCATAAATCACTTTATTTTCATCTAAATTATAAAATAAAATATTTTGAGCCTGCACACTTGGAATGTGTATTTCTTCATTTAAGTAGGAATAATCACTTGTTAGAGCATAGGCTTTAGAAAAAAAAGCAAAAAATAGAAAGAGCATAAAGTATAATTTTTTAATAGGTGTTCCTCCTTTCTATTTTGGTTTTGGTTATAATCATTATAGATAGAATTTACTTTTTTGGCAAGCAAAAGAAAAACAAATTGTTTTGATATTTGTTTTTCAGTATTTATTTTTTTCTAATTTTATTTTATAACCACAAGTATTGATTATTTTTATATACACCTCAAGTGTTATTTTATTAATTCCTACTTCATATCTAGAATATTGTTGTTGGGTTACGCCGATTTTTTTAGCTAATTCTTTTTGGGATAGTCCACAAGACTTTCGGAGTTCTTTTAAAGTTTGCATAAGCTATTGAACAGCAAGGGCGATGCGGAAAGTGGAATTTTCAAGCGCTTGACCACCATGCGCGCCGAACGTGAACACACCAATAATACCATTACTCCCCTTACCTCCACCTCTCGAGAATAGCGGAGCACTAGCAACGGGGAAAACAGCTCTATCAGACCACATAGCCCCTCTATTCGTGGAATTATCATTATAAAACGGCCCATCTTCTCCGGTTGCATCCCCTAAAATTCTATTTCTATAATCGTTTTTAGAAGCGTTATAGTTATATGTATCAAAATACTTGGTGTCCTTCAAATCCGCAGAACTCAGTTTCGTTAGAGAATATAAATAGTCTTCCCCATTCTGTCCTTTCATCATAGCCATTACGGGTTCCCAAGCACCTCCATGCAAATCATAAATGCCACTATAATTTCCTGTTGTACTTGCTAATTGATTACTATTAGTACCGCCAGTATAAGACGTATTATTTGTTGTTCCAGTTGTGTAAGTCAAATTAATTGCTACTTCTGTACATATACCTGTTTCTTTATCACATCTGCCATAAATACTTTGGGTTAAATATGCTACTGCTCCCCATTCGGTATTCTTCATTAAATGACTTTGTAATTCCGGTTGATAGTTTTTGGAATTTCCAAAGGATTCTCCTAATGTAATATTTCTCCAACTCGTTACATCTGGTTTTATTTGTATATCACTTGTATTTTTCTTACTCGTTTCAAACTTGCCTACCCATAATCCATTTCCTCCAAAGGCTAGAAATGCGGGATGCGTCATCCATTTGCCTACTCCACAAGTTCCGGTTCCTCCTGATTCTATTGGTGTAGTACATTCATTAGTATTTCCGTCTTTGGTATTCTCTAACCCAAATCTAATCTCTATAGCGGTAGTTGGTCCTTTGTCTTGTACAGTTTCTTCTAAACTAGTATATTCCCCTAACTTTTCGTCAAATAACTTATAACTATATTTTGGTATCCATACAAAATAACTTTCTATATTGTCTTCGTTTATAGTATCTCCTACTTTGGGTTCTTCTACTCCTTCATTTAATATAACTGCATTCGCCCATTTCTTTTTCCCATATTCATACCACTTTTCTGTTGGGTCGGCTTTGGTGACGATTCCATTGTCTCCTATTTCGACTGCTACCATTCCTTTTCCTAGTACTGGGTCTGCTCCTTGTAATAATGGTTCACTATATATCGCTATTTCATTTTGTACTGCTTCTATTACTACTTTACTTTTGAATATTTTATTTTGACTTTCATTTCCAGCATCTTCGTCTATCCATATCCTTACTTCATGACTTTTTTCTTCATAGGGCTTTAATGTTCCTGTCCCTATTTTATATGTTTCTTGTTCTTTCTCTTTTATTTTTTTATCTTCTGTTAGGGTTATCTTGTTATTTGTATCTAGTTTCACTGCTATATCTTGAGATGGTAATTTATTTTCTTCTACATTCTCTACTTCTAGTTCTACTTGATAATCCACTCCTACTCCACAAGCATTTCTTATTTTAAATTGATAGGCATCTGTTTTACTTCCTGTTGCTTCTTTCATAGGATAGGCATGATACAAATTTAGAGCATTTGTTACTTCTTCCATCTCTATTTTGATACATTCTGTTCCTATAATATTTTCATTCTTTTCTTTTGTTTCATACTTTATATAAGCATAACTAAAAGACACTACCATTATGAGTGTTACGATACTTATTAAACTTACTATAATTCTTTTGAGTCGTCTTGGTTCCTTCTTATTATTATCTAAATAATAACCCCCCCCCCAGACGACTATTTCGCTCGGTTGGGAGGTTCTTTTTGAAACTTTTCATTTCTCTTTCTCCTCCATATCTTAATTAAAGTATATCACAGTTTCTCCTTTTTGTTCAACCAACTTTTTCTTTACTTTTCTCTATCTCTTATATTATAATCATTTTAAGCGAGTTACTTAGTTTAGTGCTTGCCGTAATGGTTTGCACCATTCCTTTCGGAAATGGTGTTTTTTGTTATCCTTTCTTCCACATTCCCACGCTCAACCAAAACCCCACAGTTGTCAGTTCTTGTGTTTCGTCTTTTCGACTAATCGGATAATTATCCACAATAGGATAATGATTAAACAATCCTTCTTATCCACTGTGAACCACCTCTTTTTCTTTTTAAAATTTGGTGGCAAACTCCACAACTTCGCAGCTCGCAGAAACAATCTATCACAGAAAAAATAGAAAATCAAATAACTAATTTGTTAAATTTGAGCATATTTCAAGCAAATTCTCCATAGAAAAAGGCAAATTGTCGCGACAATTTACCTTTTTTTAGTGAATTTCGATAAAATTGGTATATTTTTCAAAAATTTTTACTTTTTTTCTAATTTTATTTTATATCCACAAATATTTAGAATTTTTAAATACATTTCAAGTGTTATTTTGTTAACTCCCACTTCATACCTTGAGTATTGTTTTTGGGTTACACCAATTTTTTGGCTAGTTCTTTTCGAGATAGCCTATAAGAATTTTGGACCCTTTTAAGGCTTTCATGCAATCATCTTGGAGATAGTACAACTAAGAAACCAGTGTTACCATTAGGAGTACCTCCACCTAACATAAATGGCCCGCATTCCTTTCCTTCATGAGATCCTCCCCGTACAATCCAAGGAATAGTTGCGGTAGAAGATATAAGTAAAGCATTGTTCCAAGAAGAAAGTTGCCGGGTATTACTAGGCGTAGTTCTTACATTTTCCACAGGTCCCATCTCTCCAGTAGCATCTCCTAAAATACGATTAGAAAAATCTTGATTATTCGTATTATACTTATAGACATCATAATATTTTTTATCAATAGCATTAAATTCTTCTTCTGTTAAATCACTTCCTGTTAGTATTGGTTTACTATTTGTATCTAACATTACCTGCATAACAAATGGTGCTGCTCCACCAGCCATATCATATATTCCAGTATAATTGCCTGTTGTAGATGCAATAACACTATTGTTATTCGTATAATTATAAGACAAAGAAGCATCCATACCTGGCGTTACAGCTACAAATTCTTTATAAATTCCGCAACAAGCAACCGTTGGTTCATTTACAGCTGCATAACCAGAAACATAGTTACTATTGTTATTCATTCGGATTTTTTGACATACACCATTTTCACATGTTCCATATTTGGAATGAGAAAGATATGCAACTGCTCCCCATTCTGTATTCTTCATCATATGGCTATCAAGTTCTTCTTTATATGACTTTGCTGTTTTGTACGCGTTTCCTACACTTATTCCTCTCCAACTATATTGATTGGGTTTGATTATTAGTTTTGAAGCATCTGCTGAATTCACAACTGCACCATTCGTATTCGTTGCTCCTTTATATCCTGTATCAAACTTTCCTACCCAAAATCCACTTGCTCCTTCAAATGCTAAGAATGCTGGGTGCGTCATCCAATTTCCTACTTGACACTTTCCACTTTTTCCACTTGCTCCTTGTACACCATTATCTAACATTGGAGTTGCACATTCATACTTCCCATCTTTTGTATTATCTAAGCCAAATTCTATCTCTATTCTTTGTTCCCTATTTGGGTCTATTCCTGTTAATGAGGTGTAATTTCCTAAGTTAAATAATCGATACTTGTATTTTGGTATCCATACAAAATAACTTTCTATATCACTTTCTTCTATTTTTGCTCCTACTTTATAATTTTCTTCTGTTTTTCCATTGGCTAAAATGACTGCATTCGCCCATTGTTTATTTTCGTAACTATACCATTCTCCGCTTTCAGGTTTTACTTTTGTTACAACTCCTTTGTCTTCTATTTTTACTGGTATTAGTTTTCCTTCTTTATCTAAAACTGGGTCTGCTCCATTTAAGATTGGTTCTCCTTTTGTTGTTTTAAATGCTACTGTACATTTTACTTTCTTTGCTGTTCCTTTATTTTCTATGTTCTCTAAACTCCATGTACTACTATTCCATGTGGCTGTTACATTATCTTCGCATGAAACACCTTCTACTATATAACCACTATCTTTATTTGGAAAACTTACATCACTAGGAGTTTTATCATCTATAGTAAAAGCTAAAGTTATATCTTTGGTACTAAAATCAGGCACTGTTCCTTTTAATACATCAAAGGTTTGTTTTTCTTCATACATAGCAAAACTTCGGTATAGACTTATACCTCCAATTATTGCTACTATTGCTATTATGCTTCCAATTATAATTTGTTTTTGTTTTCTATTTTTACTAAATCGTTTTAAGTCCTCTGGTTTTCTATTATTATCTAATATACCCCCCCCCCAGACGACTATTTCGCTTG
>CANRJW010000015.1 GCA_947631035.1 uncultured Bacilli bacterium | reverse complement strand
TTGAAAGAAATAAAAGAACACTTATAATAGCAAGACATATTCGACTTAAAACCTTTCCGGGGGGTTTTGGTTGAATAAAAATGAAAGGATAATAAAATGAAAACGGAAAAAAAGCTATTAAACGACGAATATGCTAAAAAAATATTTCGTAGTGAAGATTGCAGGGAGTATGTAGCAAGTGTTATAGCAGTGGTGTTAAATTTAAAAAAAGAATACGTTATGGAGAATTTAACCCTCATAAATCCTAATGTAAATATCAATGAGAATGTCAAAGATCAAGAAGTAGATACCGTATATGATACCAAAGAGAACTATATCAATATCGAAATCAATTATCGTAATAGTAAAGTATCGAAAATTAAGAATAGTGCTTATATAGCCCAACTTTATTTAAAACAAGTAAAACCAGGAGAGAAGTATCAAATAAAACCAATTGTCCAAATTAATATCAATAATTATGACTATTATAAAAAGAATAAGTTTATCTATCATAGTTATGTGATGGAAGAAGAATACCATATCGTAAGAGACAAAAATATTGAAATATATGATATCAATCTAGATTTATTAAGTAAAATGGATTATAATGAGATAGAAAAAATGAATGAAAGGGATTTAAAGTGGCTCTTATATATCTTTGTATGTGAAGATAAAAAGCTACGCAAAGAGGTTTATGGTGGAAGTGAAATGATGAAGAAAGTCAATAAAAAGGTAGAGGATTACGGAGAAGCTCTAGATGCTTATTTATTCTATGACAAGAAAGCACTTGATGAAGCAGGAATGTATGAAATGGGAATGGACGACGGAATTATTCAAGGTGAAAAGAAAAAAGCGATAGAAACAGCCAAGAAGATGTTAAAAAAAGGAATACCTGTAGAAGATATTGTATACTATACTGAATTATCTATAGACGAAATTGAACAAATTCAAAAAGAAGAAAACGCATCCGAAAAATCGGAGGAATAGTTTTCTTTTTTTGATGTCTTGAAAATTATGGTGATTCATAGTAGAATAAAAGTGATAATAGAGGAGGAAAAGAGAAATGAATAGTTTCAAAAAGAACCTCCCAACCAGTGAAAATCGTCGTCTGGGGGGGGGGTCTATTAGAAAATAGAAAACCAGAGGACTTAAAACGATTTAATAAACATAAAAAGCAAAAAGAAATTGTAATCGGAAGTATAATAGCAATAGTAATGATAATCGGAGGTATAAGTTTATACCGAAGTTTTGCTATGTATGAAGAAAAAGCATCTTTTGATGTATTAAAAGGAACAGTACCAGATTTTGCAAGTGGAGATATAACTCTTGCTTATACAGTAGATGGCATAACAGGAACAGGGGAATTTCCTACAAAAGAATTAGGATACTATGGAACAAAAGCTGAATGTAAAAATGGAGCAACAGCGGATTGGAGTAATAAATATTGGGGACTTATCAATGTTAAATCAAATGGAAATAAGAGAGTGGTTTGTAATATAACCTTTGAAACCAATGTATTATTTCGTGACTATATAATTAGTCAAGTATCAGAAGATGAAAATCTAATAAAAGTAGAACATGAAGATACTGTTCAAACCGGAGATAATGCTACTACAGATTATCGCTATAATGGAAGTAATCCAGATAACTATGTTTATTTTGGATGTGAAGCCGATTGTACCGACGATAACTTATATCGAATCATAGGAGTCATACCAACTCAAAGTGAAATAAATGGGGATTATGAAAATCGTGTAAAGCTTATTAAAAATGATTATTATACAGAAAGTGAAAGTGGATTATTAAAAAATAGTGCAAGATATAATTGGAATTCAACTGCAAATAATAAATGGGAAGAAAGTAGTTTAAATACTAAAGTTTTAAATGGGGTATATTGGAATAGTTTAAATAAAGAAAATGAAACAAATTATCAAGATTATATAGACAATGCTGTGTGGTATTTAGGTGCTCCAGAATCGAGTGGAAATGATAGTGTAGTAATTGCGACTTTTAATGGCTTAGATTGCTATAAAAAAGAAAGAAGTAATACGAAAGGGCATAGTAAAGGAAATTTAAGTACAGTAGGAAAAATAGGTTTAATGTATCCCAGTGATGTATCTTTTTCGATTAATGAAGAATATTGGGAAAAGCCTTTAAATCAAGTAAATGAAGAAATTAAATTAAATTCTTGGATAATGAACAATGATTCGGAATGGACAATAAGCCCAGAAGCGGTTTACTATTATTCTCTATTTGGAGTGTATGCTTGGCGACTTGATGCGACCGGTTCTATTGCTTGGAATTTTGCTGTATCTTATGGGGCTATGAGTATTCGACCTACCTTTTACTTAAAAGCGTCCGTATTATATAAAGATGGCGATGGTTCCATAGATAATCCATATCAAATAGATATTCTAGAGTAAAATTCCTTTTTAAAAAACTTTACTTTAAATTTAGAAATCGGTATAATATTGAATGAAAGTGAGGTAATAAATATGGAATTAAAAGGAAGTAAAACAGAAGCTAATTTAATGGCAGCTTTTGCTGGTGAAAGCCAAGCAAGAAATAAATATACTTACTATGCATCAAAAGCAAGAAAAGATGGATATGAACAAATTGCTGCTATTTTTGAAGAAACTGCTAATAATGAAAAGGAACATGCTAAATTATGGTTTAAACAATTACATGATGGTGATATTCCTGATACATTAACGAACTTAAAAGACGCTGCTAGTGGAGAAAATTATGAATGGACAGAAATGTACAAAGAATTTGCAGCAACTGCTCGTGAAGAAGGATTCAATGAAATTGCAACATTATTTGAAATGGTTGGAGAAATAGAAAAACATCATGAAGAAAGATACATGAAACTTGTTGGTAATATTGAAGACAATATGGTATTTCAAAAAGGTGAAGAAAAAGTTTGGATTTGCCGTAATTGTGGTCATATTACAGTTGGAGAAAAGGCTCCAGTTGTTTGTCCAGTCTGCAAACATCCACAAAGTTTTATGGAATTAAAAGCCGAAAACTACTAAAAAACACAAAAAAAGTGTTTTTTTTTTTGATTTTGTGTTATAATAGCAGGCATGAAAGAGGGGGACTTGTATGTCAAAGGACCAAATTTCTCCAAAAGAAGAGAATATGAAAAGGGATATTTTGGAAAATATAAAAGAGGATATCTTAGAAGAAGTCCAAAAAGAGGTTAAAACAACTATTATCAATTCAACAAAAGAATATAAAGAAGAATTAAAAGAGGATTTACTAGAAGATATTAACAATGCTTTTATGGATAAAATGGATATGGAAGAAAAAAGAATCTTAAGAAGTAAAAATTCTTCTATATTTAAAAGAAATGTGATTATTTTAGTTTTAATTGGGGTTATTTTGTATTTTGGATATTGCTTATTTGATGCTCGTTATTTTGATTTTATGAAATCGGAATGCGAACGAAATGGAACTTGTGGGGTTGCAAATACCAAAGAAGGAGAAACCCCCGATACGCCTTCTAATGAGACAGAAGTTGTTAAGGATAAAAAATGGTATATTGAAAACTATGGTTATTTACTTGACAACGTCAAACTTTCTTTAAATGCGGACCAAGTAAGTGCCTATTATTTATATAGTACCGATCGTGATATTAGTGAAATGAAATCAAGTGTCCTATTAAATTTAGCTTACCATCAAGTAAATTCTAAAAACATTAAAACCAATTCAGTAAGTATTACAGTAGAAGGTAGTGTCTTAAAAGAAGCCTTTGAAAAGGTATTTGGTTCAACTACTTATTATAATCCAACGAATTTTACTTATAATTGTTTAAACTTTAAATACAATCAAGAAAAAGACCGTTTTAGTGCAGACAATAAGAAATGTAGTACGACAACCAATAAGATATTAGAAGAAATTGATGATATGTATGAAGATGGCAATGTTTTATACATGATTACCAATGCAACAATTTATAATGAAAGTGAAAGTGCATTCTATACTTTTGATAACCTATACGAACCAACCGTAACTAATGTTAATGAAAATGATTTAAGTATAAATGCTAAAAAATTAAATCGTTATCAATATCAATTTAAAAAGGTTGATGATACATACTACTTAAATTCAATTGTGAAATTAAAATAAAAAATAAGTTGAGATTTTATAAAATATGATATAATAGTATCAATAAAATGTTTGAAGGCAATTCCTAAGTAGATTTATTTACTTCTTAAAACAGAGATTAGATAAGATACGCTGAAATTATCTAAAGATAAGAAATAAAGACGAAATTCAAATTGCTTTAGTTTTATCGTTATAGATGCGTTAAATCTAAACACGAGTGCTAGAAATTTTTCTAGAATTTGGGTGGTACCGCGGAAAAAAGTTTTTTCGTCCCTTACAATAGTGTAAGGGGCTTTTTATTTTTAAGGAGGAAAGAAAAATGAATGAAAAAGTAAGTACTATAAAAGAAAATGCTTTAAAAAGTATTGAAAATGCTAAAAACTTAAAAGAAATGAATGAGTTAAAAGTCACTTATCTTGGGAAAAAAGGCCCTATTAGTGAACTTACCAATCATTTAAAAGAATTAGATGTTGAAGAGAAAAAGGAATTTGGGAAAGTTTTAAATGAGTTAAAAACAGAGATTACTTCTAAAATCGAAGAAAAGATAAAGTATTATGAAGAAGCGGAAATCAAAGAAAAACTTGAAAGTGAAAAGGTTGATATTACTTTACCAGGAGTCAAAATTCCAGTTGGAGCTCCAAATATCTTGGAACATATCATTGAAGAAATAGAAAAAATTTGTATGTCTATGGGATATGATGTAGTGGATGGTCCAGAAATTGAAGAAGATCGATTTAACTTTGAATTATTAAATATTCCTAAAGGACATCCGGCAAGGGATGCTCAAGATACCTTCTATATTAAGGATGAAGATATTCTTTTACGTAGTCAAACTTCTCCTGTTCAAGCAAGAACAATGTTGGGTGCTGGTGGAGATAAACCAATTCGTATGATTTGCCCTGGAAAAACGTATCGAAGAGACGACGATGATGCTACCCATTCCCATCAATTTATGCAAATTGAAGGTTTATTAGTTGATAAAGATATCAGTTTGTCTGATTTAAAAGGAACCATGGATGTTATTTTTAAACAATTATTTGGTCCAACTTGTGAAGTACGTTTTCGTCCAAGTTATTATCAATTTACTGAGCCTTCTGTTGAGACGGATATCTCTTGTTTTGCATGTAAAGGAAAAGGCTGTGCTTTATGTAAAAATACCGGTTGGATTACAGTAAGTGGTGCAGGAATAGTGCATCCCAATGTTTTAAGAAATTGTGGGTATGACCCCAATGTATGGAGTGGCTTTGCTTTTGGCTTTGGTGCTGAAAGACTTGCTATGCTAAAATATGGAATTAGTGATATTCGTACATTTTATCAAACAGATTTAAGAGAAGTAAAAAGTTTTGATCGAAAGGAGAAAAACAATGATTAGTTTAGAGTGGGTAAGTGATTATGTTGATATCAAAGAAGAAGATTTAAAAGAACTTGCTGTTAAAATTACCAAAGCCGGGATTAATGTTGAAAAAGTAGTGACCAACCATATTGACAATTTAGTCATTGGAGAAGTTTTAGAGTGTAATCCACATCCTGATAGTGACCATTTACATGTTTGTCAAGTAAAAGTAAATGAGCAAGAAGTTTACCAAATTGTTTGTGGTGCTTCAAATGTTCGAAAAGGTTTAAAAGCCATCGTTGCTTTACCAGGGGCCATACTTCCAGGAGACTTTGAAATAAAGAAAAGTACCATACGTGGAGTAGAGTCAAACGGAATGCTTTGTGCTTTATTTGAACTTGGTCTTGAAGAAAAAACAGAAGAAAATTATGCCAAGGGAATTCATGAAGTAGAAGAAAGTGCTCCAGTAGGAGTTGATGCTTTAAAATATTTAGGGTATGACGATACGTTATATGAACTTGATATTCACAAACATCGTAATAATGATTGCTTCTATCATATTGGATTTGCTTATGAAATTGCTTCTATCTTAAATAAGAAAGTGACTTTACCAAGTCTAGAGTATAAAGAAGGAAATGACTCAATAAACAATCATTTTAAGTTAGATGTTGAAACAAAAAAATGCCCTTACTATCTTGCTAAAATGGTTACCAATGTCGAAATTAAAGAAAGTCCAGAGTTTATTAAAAAAAGATTAACTAGTGCTGGAATGCGTCCGATTAATAATGTTGTGGATATATCTAATTACGTTATGCTTGAATTTGGTCAACCTCTTCATTTCTTTGATAAAGAAAAGTTAGGAGACTACATTTTAGTTCGTGATGCTAAAGAAGAGGAAAAAATTACTACTTTGGATGGCAAAGAAAGAATCTTAAAATCGAGTGATATTGTTATTACAGATGGAAAGAAGCCTGTTTGTATTGCTGGTGTTATGGGTGGAGAAAATACCGAAGTCGATGAAAATACCAAAACCATATTAATTGAAAGTGCTATTTTTGATGCCGTAAGTATTCGTAATACTGCAAATCACTTAAATTTAAAAAGTGAAGCTTCTCTTCGTTATGGCAAAGGTTTAAGTTATGAATATACCAATATGGCGATTAATCGAGCTTGTCATTTACTTGAAAAATATGCGAATGCAACGATTTTAAAAGATACGATTATGCATGATAAAGTGGATAAGACACCAAAAATTGTTAACTTCAAAGCTGAAGATGTCAACAAAATTCTTGGTATTGAGATTGATACAAAAGATATGGAAAAAGAATTGAATCGTTTAGGTTTTGCTTATACGTTAGAAAAAGATATTTTTACGGTAACGATTCCAAGTAGAAGACTAGATATTGATGCGAATGTCAATGATATCGCTGAAGAAATAGGTAGACTTTATGGTTATCATAACTTAGTTTCTACTTTACCTATAGCAAGTACTAGAATGGGTGCATATGTTGGAGATGTTAAGATACGTAAAGAAATATCCAAACGTTTGCGCATTCTTGGCTTAAATGAAGTAAAGACTTATACATTAACCAGTCCTGAAATGGCTAAATTATTTAACTTTGATGGTACACCTCAAATTACTTTACCAAACGCTATGAGTGTTGATAAAAGTATCATTCGTACCAGTTTATTGCCTTCTTTATTAAATACTTACGAATACAATAAAAAAAGAAATATCAAGGATGTTAACATTTATGAAATTGCCAAAACGTATGACCAAGATTTTACGGAAACGACCAAAGTAGCCATTCTTATGAGGGGGAGTTATTTAACGAATGACTGGCAACGTATGAATATTAAAGTTGATTTTTACTTATTAAAAGGAATTGTGGAAAATTTATTAGAATATTTAGGATTTAAAAATCGTATTTCCTTTGTAAGAGAAGAAGTAAAAGATTTACATCCGGGAGTTAGTGCAGGTATTTATTTAGACAAAGAAAAAGTTGGTGTCATGGGTAAAATACATCCAAATGTTTTAAAAGACGAAGTCTATGTTTGTGAACTTTCTATGAATGCTTTAGATAAGGCAAGTATTAAACCAATTAAATATAAAGAAGCAAATAAGTATCCAGAAATTATAAAAGATGTTGCCTTTATTGTAGCAAATGAAATTGATAGCGAAAGTATAAAACAAGAAATTGTTCGTACTGGAAAAAGAATACTTTCTAATTGTGAAGTCTTTGATTTATATCCTGAAATCGAAAAAGGTAAGAAATCAATTGCCTATAAATTAACTTTTAAAGACGAATCAAGAACTTTACAAGAAGAAGAAGTTATGGAAGTCTTCAATGCTATTATTAAGAAAGTAGAAGAAACCTTTAATGCTCAATTAAGAGATAAGTAGTAAATAAACGTTATATCAAAGATAGAAGCGAATGATATAGCGTTTTTATTTATTATTGCCTTGAAAATTATGGTGATTCATAGTAGAATTAGATTAAGATATGGAGGAGAAAGAGAAATGAATAGTTTCAAAAAGAACCTCCCAACCGAACGAAATAGTCGTCTGGGGGGGGGGTATATTAGATAATAATAAGAAACCAGAGGACTTAAAACGATTTAATAAACATAAAAAACAAAAACAAATTGTAATCGGAAGTATAATAGCAATTGTAATGATAATCGGAGGTATAAGTTTATACCGAAGTTTTGCTATGTATGAAGAAAAAGCAACCTTTAATGTACTAAAAGGGACTGTACCTGATTTTGCAAGTGGAGATATAACGTTAGCTTTTACGATAGATGGCACTTCACAAAATAATAAAACGTTTCCTAATAAGGGAGATGGCTATATAGTGGAAAATGTAAATTGTGAAGATGGAGTAAAGGCAAATTGGAATAATAGTAGATGGAGTTTAGAAAATATCCAAAATGAAGGAGAAGCAAAGAAAGTAAAATGTACTGTTGCTTTTAAAACTTTGAATCAAGAAAGTGGATTAAATGGAGCAGAACCAGTACTAGGTGAAGGAATGATACCAGTTGTTATAAAAGATAATGGTAAAGTAATAAAAACAACGGAGGATAGTAAAGATTGGTATGACTATGATGCAAAGCAATGGGCGAATGCAGTAATCTTAACAGAAGCAGCTAAAACTAACGAATATGTTGATAACGCAGAAATATCCGAAACAGATATAGAAAGTTATTTTGTGTGGATACCAAAGTTTAGTTATCAGTTGTTTGATAAAAATATGGGGAAATATGTTGGTACTGCAAGTTTAGATACAAATAAACAAAATCAGGCCATTAATATAAAATTTGGATTAATCAACACTGATGATAGTGTAAAAGGAGAATGTTCAACACCAATGAATGAAGAAGGGATTCAGGGATTATCAGGAGAAAGTTGGCGTTGTGATGTTGGAGAATGGATGACGCATCCAGCATTTCTAGCCTTTGGAGGAAATGGATTTTGGGTCGGTAAGTTTGAAGTGGGATATAATCAAGGAAATATAAATGACACATCAAAATGGACACAACAAGGTGCAGAAACAGATGCAGTGGATGTAACAAAAATTATTATTAAACCAGATGTCTATGCTTGGAGATATATATCTGTGGGGAATTCATTTAAAAATGCTATCAATTATCAAATCAATTTAAATAGTCACTTAATGAAAAATACAGAATGGGGAGCAGTAGCTTATTTAACGCAAAGTATTTATGGAAGATGTGAAAGTGAAAATAAATGTACTGAAATAACAACAAATAGTCATAAGAACTATAAAACGGGATATGTAAATGGAACAACAACATATTTTAGTGGTTCGACAGATGCAAGTACCACCGGAAATTATAGTGGAATTTATGATATGAGTGGAGGTTCTTGGGAACAAATGGCGAGTGTTATGGCAGATGGAAGTGGAAAACCACTGCTTACTTCCTCTTTGCCAGAATTAACAGATTTAAAATATTACGATTTATATTCTTCTAATGCAAAAATTACACAATGGGACCAACGTATTTTAGGAGATGCTATCGGTGAAGTTGGACCATTTGACATGGCAAACTCTAGATATAGAAGTTCAATGTTTCAAGACCATGCGCAATTTGTTGAAACTAGTAAACCTTGGTTCGTTCGTGGCGGACATCATGATAGTAACTATTGCTATCCTGGAATTTTTGCTTTTATGAGTTTTCAATTTGATGGTGCAGTTTATAACAGTTTCCGAATTGTTTTAGCAATTTAATGACATTTTACATTATCTTGTCAAATCATTTACTGTTTTTACTTCTACTAAATAAATGAAAAAGAGAGAAAAAGCGTAAAAGTCTATTGTCAGAATTAAAGTCATACTATATAATATTAACAGGTGATTTTAATGAAAACTTTTAATAAAATACTATCCATTTTACTAGTATTTGCTATGCTATTTTATAATTTTTCTCCTTTAATGGTATTAGCTAGTAGTCTAAGTGAAGACGAGATTCAAACAATTAATGCTAGTGATATAAAGTCTAAAGGGAATATTGAAGTAGAACTTCATTTAGCATTACCAATTCGAAATAGAGAAAAGACAGATATTTCTTTATCCATCATTGATAAAGATAAAAATAAAGCTTCTATTTCATTAAATGAAATGAAAAATGCAAAAGATGGTATTTTAGAAACTTCTGTTAAATTAAAAGAACAAACCATTCGTTCTCTTATTACAAAACGTGATTTTAATGGAATGGTCTTATCTGGAGAAGTCACAAGTGAAAATATTGTTTATTATAGTATAAATTTATATTCTTTAGATCTTGGAACTTATACAATCGAACTTAGTGGAAACCATTTCGTTACTTATAGCGTCGATGTAACATTAGATACGCATTCTAAAAGAATTAGTTTATCAAATGAAGCGGGAATGTTTGAAATCGGTGATGTAAATCAAGATAACCAAGTAGATAAAACCGATGAAGCTATTTTAATGGAATCTATCAAAAACAAGGATACTAAAAATGATTTAAACTTAGATGGTATTGTTGATATTGCGGATTTAAATTACATTACTGCGATTTTAAATTCGAAGAAAGAAAATGCTAAAATTGAAGATACAAGTCTTATTATGAAGAATGAAAATGTTTCTTTTGAAGTGCCAAAGGGAACAACCATTAGTGAAGAAAGTAGTTTAAGTGATTTATTTAGTGATACGGGAGTGGTTACTTTAAAGTCTACGAATGACGAAGTTATCTCTGAAGAAAATCCGATTGAACTTGCTCTTGATTTAGGTGGAACAACAAGTGAAGAAACGGTTGAAATGAGTGAAATCAGAATTGGCATTGGGGAAGAAAATGTTCCGAAAAAAATGAAATTACTTGTTTTAACGGATGATAATGAAACTTTAGAATACGAAGTCGACGATACCTTACAAGGCATCAGTGATATTCACTTATTTACAGATGAAGTAAGTGAAGGAACGATAAAAGTGGATTTAGGAAAACAAGTGGCCGTTAAAAAAGTAACGATTGTGATTACGGAAACTTCTTCGAATACTTTAGCAGATATTGCGAAAGTAGAATTCTTAAATAATGTTAAAACACAAACCAAAGAACCGGAAGGATTTTATGTTCCTCAAAATATTCATGTAGACGATACCAAAAGTGAACAACTAACGGTTACTTTCCATGATGTACCAAATGTTACAGGATATGAAATTAAGATTGTTGGTCCTAAAATGGAAAGTGGCGTTATTTTCCAAACGACCTTTACAACTTTTACGATTGAAGATTTAAAAAATTATGAAACGTATTATATTTATGTTCAATCTGTAAACCAAGAATGGCGTAGTGGTTGGAGTGATGCGCATGAAGGAACTCCTCAAGCTACTAGAAAACCTCCAAAAGTTGATATGGTAACAGCTAAACCTACTTATGGTGGTATTGATTTTAGTTGGAAAAAGATGGACGATACCAAATCTTATAAATTGTATTATCGTGAAGTTGGTACAGATGTTTATAATGTCATAGAGCCAATTACAACCAATAGTTATTCTGTACGTGGATTAAAAGCCGATACGGAATATGAAGCTTATGTTCTTGGGGTAAATGACTTAGGAGAAAGTGATAGTTATACTTTAGTAAGAACCACAACGAAAGAAGCTGGAGCTGCTATCGTTCCAAAATATAAATTAATTAATAGCGGTTATGACCAAGAAAACAAGAAAACGGATCATATCGAAAACGTTCATTATCGTACCGGAGTTATGACGGATGAGAATAAATTTGCCATGGTAGACGATAATTATGATACTTATTGGTATCATGACGATTGGCAAATTTCTGCCAATGGTGCTTATAATTTAGGAACACCTGTTATCGTTTTAGACGATGCCTACGAGATGGACGAATTTGTATTAACTGTTCCAGATAACTATGCGGCGAGTTTAAAATCTGGTGGACCAAATAGCAACGATGTAAAATTGCATTATTGGGAATCTGCTCAAGAACTTTATGATAATAATGGACGTAAAGAAGTTAAAGGAACTCTTCTTTCTAAATTAGATGCGAAAGGTCGTAAATATTACGTATTAAAACTTGAAGATCCAATTACAGCTAAGGCGGTCGCTTTTGGACTTACCGTTGCTGGAAATGTTCGTGATATTAAAATTGATGAAGTAAAATTTTATCGTTATGATTCTTTAGTTGATGATGTAGCTGCCTTATTCACCGATGATTTGCGCTTAGTTCTTGCTGAAGGTGTTAACCAAGAAAGAATTGATGCGTTAAGGAGTAGGGCAAACGAACAAGATAATGGCGAATACTCTCCTTATAGAGATAGTGTCCTAGCTGATTTAGATTACGCTGAAAAAATATTAAAAGATGAACATATTGATGATGTAATTACTTTAAATCAAAATATTTCAAATTCCTATAATGGTCATGTAAAATTTGCTATGACCATTAGTGATTATCAACCACTTGGTATTGTGGCTAGACCTGGAGAAACTTTAAATGTTTATGTTGGTACAAATGGTAGTGTCAATGCTCAAATCATATTTACCCAATATCATGCTGAAGCAAGTGCTTGGAATGCTGCTTATACAACAGAAAGTTTACATAAAGGTTTAAATATTATTACAGTTCCACAAATTGGAGAATCGACTGATGAACGTGGAGGAAGCGTTTATATTCGTTATACGGGAACACCAAATATGGCCAACCCAATCAAGGTTCGTGTTAGTGGTGGAACTAAAATTCCAATGGTCGATACAACTTTATTAGATAATGAAAATGATAAGAAAACAGCGATTAAAAAATATATTGAAGAACTAGAAGCTTATAACGGAACACTTGAAAGTGTTTATGCCCAAGAAGGAAAAAGTTTTGATAAATATAAAAGTGTACTTGGTTCTACAGAAATTGTGACGAAATATGGTTTATTATCTGTTTCCAGTGTTGCAGTAGAAGATGCTTTAAAATCCAACTTATCCAATATCAATGACAAAGTAGGTCGCTTGTATGAATCTATGGAAGCTTTCGACGAAATGATGGAATTATTCTATCGTCAAAAAGGATTCAGTGATGCCGAAGGAACAGAAAAAACTGATAAAATGCCAAAAGCTAGAATCAACGTTCGTTACATGCAAATGTTTGATGGGGCGTTTATGTATGCCGGAGGATATCATGTAGGAATTGAGTATGGTTCTATTGCTGGTCTTATTCAAGGAAGTCGCAATAGTAGTACCAAAACTGGGTACTTCGGATGGGGTATCAGTCATGAGGTTGGTCATCAAATTAACTTAAAAGATACAGTATTTGCAGAAGTAACTAATAATATTTATTCTTTACTTGCTCAAACAAGCAATGATAAAGATACGTCTCGCTTAGAAAATAATGGTTATGATAAGATTTATGAAAAAGTAACTTCTCATACAATGGGAAGAGCCCAAAATGTCTTTGTTCAATTAGGAATGTACTGGCAATTGCATCTTGCTTATGATGAGGCCAAAACCTTTGAAGACCAAAATTCCATTTATGCTAAAATAAATAAAATTGCTCGTACGTATCAAAATACTAAAAAATATTCTAGAGACGATTTAACAATTCTTTATGCTTGTATGGCTACCCAAAAAGACTTAACGAACTTTTTTGAAATTTGGGGATTAAAAGCATCTGATGCTTTAAAGGAAGAATTACAAGAATTAAATTATCCAAAAGAAGAAAGAGCAATTTATTACTTAAATGACCAAGCAAGACGTTTTGCTTTAACTCATGCCAGTGGAATTGAAGAGGGAGCGGATATTTTAAAGGCTTCTATCGTCAATGCCGATGGTCAAAATAAACGTGTGACTTTAAAATTTGAGGTTACGAAAGATAACGATAAGATTTTAGGTTATGAAATTTTACGTAATGGCGTTTCAATTGGCTTTGTGGAAAAAGATACAAATGAATTTGTGGATAACGTTGGTGCTGAAAACAATCGTGCTTATACCTATAGTGTTGTTGCTTATGATTATTATTTACATAAAACCAATGAAGTTACTTTAGACGAAGTAAAAATCAGTCATGATGGTAGCGTTAAAAAAGATGCCTTTAGTATTACTTCAAATGTTAAAGAAGCAAATGAAGTTGTAGATAATGAAAACGAAGAAATGGACTACACCAGCTTAAAAGTCAATAACTTAATTGATGGAAAGATTGAAACTGGATTTAAAGGAACGGAAAAAATTGTTACTTTAAATCAAACGAGTGATAAACCAAGTCTTATAGTAGATAATGGTAATGCTTATGTTTTATTAAATTTAAATAACAGCATGTCTGTAAGTGGTATTAAATATCGTGCTTTAGTAGAAAATGGTGCGTTAGATGAAAATACGATTAAAAAATATAACGTGTATGTAAGTTCTACCGGAGATGATAAAGATTGGACTCTAGCAAGAAAAGGAACGTTTACACTAACAAGTGAAAATCCTGAAGAAACCATTTACTTCATGGGACAAAATACCGATAGTGAAAGTCAATTATGGACTTATAACGATATCAATTATATTAAGATTGAATCTGTTGATAACAAAAATGGCTTATCTGGAGCAGAAATCGATGTGATTGCTCCTCCAGGAGATAATGTTGATATTAATAGTATCGGTGTATTAAAAAGCGATTATTGTTATTTAGAAAGTGGTTGTGAAAACAATCCGGATGGACAAATTGAAGCCGGTTCTGTCGTTATTGAAGGAACTTATCGTGGTAATCCAGCCTTTAATACCGTATTAATTGCTGATAGTAGTAATGAAACGAAAGTCTATGGAGGTTATCAACTAATCTTTGCTGAATTAAATAGTGATCATACTGTTTACGATGTTGCAAAAGGAACATGGTTATATGTCATGACAGAAGAAGAATACGAAAAAATGAGAAATTCTTCTAGCAGTGTTCGTGCTTACTTATACCGTGTAAATGATGCACTTACCCAAGATGGCCAAAGATTAACCAGTACATCTGTTGTTTTAAAAGATTTAAAAGACTATAGTGAACTTGATCAAATGGAAATTAGTAGTAAGAGGTGAAGAGAATGAAAAGAACATTTATAAGAATCGTTACCACTTTGGTACTAGGTCTATTTCTTTCTCTTTCTTCTGTCAATGCTACAACGAGATTAACCTTTCATGAAGAAGGTAATGGAAATGTAAAACCTGTTTTACATTTTGAAGATGGTTTTGTTGGGGGCATTGATATTACGTTAAAAGTAGATGGAAATGTGAATTATCAACAAACGAATTTAGATAGCAATCTTACTAGTAGTAACTTTACGACCAAAACTTCTTATGATACGAAAACCAAAGAATTAAATATCGTGGTTGTAACTGGTGGTGTTGGAACAAGTCATAATTTATTAAATGTAGATAAAGAATTAGTTCTTGGAAATATTCTATTTGATACCTCTAGTAAAAGTGATGTTTCCTATTCACTGCAATGTAAGGCTTTAACAACCATAGATAATGCTTGGAAGTCTCATGAAATAACTCCTGAAGTGGAAACAAACAACTTTACTTATAAGATAAATAGTAGTGAAACTCCAGATGGAGATACTCCTTCTAAAGAGGATTCTTCAAGCTCAGAGACAGAACAAAATAAGGATAACGAAAGAGAAGATAGTAAAAATACAAGTACGACAAACAAGAATACCAATACTGCTACTAATCATAACAATGCAAGTTCGGAAAATAATTCTACAACAGAGAGTGGAACCAATGAAGCAAATCCAAATGAAAACGATACGGACACTAATAATCAAACCGATGTTCAAAATATAACAGAAGAAGAAAATAAACAAACGGAAGAAACAAAAACTTCTAATTTAAAATTAATTCTAATTAGTATAGCTGTTGCTTTGCTTCTTGTACTAGGTGGATATTTTCTTATTTGTAAAAAGAAAAGAAATAAAATAGATTTTTAAAGGTGGATGTGAAAAACATGCATCTTTTTTAAATGTTAAGTTTTTTTGCTGAAATGTTATTTAAAATAGGTAGATTTGGTCAAAATGAAATTATAAAATAGGAAAAGAAAGGAGATTAGTCATGAGTTTAGGCAAGAATATTGCTACACTACGTAAAAGCATCCATTATTCACAGGAAAAATTAGCTGAAAAATTAAATGTCACCCGTCAAACAATATCTAAATGGGAACTAGACGAAACATCCCCTGATATTTTACAAGCAAAGGAACTTGCTAAAATCTTTAAGATAACTTTAGATGAATTAGTAGAAAACGATACGCAAAATCTTTTGACCGAAAAATTAAAAAATACCGAAAATCTTGTTAAAAAACAAACGAAATTATGTAAAGTGATTTTGCTTACCATTTATTTTCTCATTTTAATTAGTGCTATTCTTTTTGGCTTTTACTGGTTTACTAAAAAAGATTTTACCAAAAAATATCAATCCGAATTTATTTGTACTTTAAATGAAGAAGTGGTTCAAGTAGAAATCATTAAAAAAGACGATGGCACTTATGCTTTAGAAAGTTTGCAAAATGGTGTTTATGAAGAGTTAAACGCTGGAGATAATTTGGAAGAAGCCTTTCGTTCTGCCAATACCTTTAAAAAAGCTTTTATTACTCTTGGTGGTGTGTGTCAATAATAAAAAAAATAAAATTTATACGAATTTTGCCAATTTAGGCATTTTTTAAGTAAATTCTTTAGAAAATCGAACAAATTCTACGAAGAATTTGCTTTTTTTGGGTCCATTTCGAGCAAATTTGGTATTTGCTTTTTCTTTTTTTCTTTGCTATTGTGCCTTTGAAAGAAAGGAGGAACAGAGTTTTATTGCAGTAAAAATGTATTTAGAAAAGGAGAGAAAGTATGTTAGAATTAAAAAATATTACAAAGAGTTATAAAACAGGGAATTGTAAACAAATTGCTTTAAAAAATATCCAATTAAAATTTCGACGTCATGAATTTGTGGTGATACTAGGACCAAGTGGTAGTGGAAAAACAACCCTTTTGAATATTATGGGAGGACTCGACCACTTTGATGCAGGGGATTTAATTGTAGAGAATCAATCGACCAAAAAGTTTAAAGCCAAAGATTGGGATGCTTATCGAAATCACTATATTGGTTTTATTTTTCAAAATTACCATTTAATTCCTTCTATTAGTATTTTAAATAATGTTTTAATGGGGTTAACCTTACGTGGGATTTCTGCTAAAAAAAGAAAACGTATGGCCAAAAAGATGCTAGAACAAGTGGGTTTAAAAGACCATATACACAAAAAGCCCAAGGAACTATCCGGAGGACAAATGCAAAGAGTAGCAATTGCTAGAGCTCTTGTTTGTAATCCAAATATAATACTAGCGGATGAACCAACGGGAGCTTTGGATACTAAAACTTCTGTTCAAGTTATGGAACTTATTAAAAAGATTGCTAAAGATAAACTGGTCATTATGGTTACGCATAATAAAGAATTAGCAGAACGCTATGCAACACGGGTTATAGAAATGTGTGATGGAACGATTGTGAGTGATTCAAATCCCGTATTAGAAGAAGAGGAAAACTTCACAAAAGGTAAATTCAAAAGAACATCAATGCATTTTTTAACGGCTCTTCATTTAAGTTTTCATAATCTGCGAACAAAAAAAGGTCGAACGTTTGCCATTAGTTTTGCTTCTAGTATTGGGATTATTGGAATTGCCTTAATCTTAAGTTTATCTAATGGATTTAATCGTCAACTAAAAGTATTTGAGCAAAATACCATGGCAGAAATGCCTATTGTGATTCCAAATCAAATAGAAGAGTCATCGATTCAAAGGGAAACTTCTTCTGAATTGGAAGAATATCCTAACATTGGTTATGCCATACCAAAAGAAACACCACAAGAAGTAAATATTCAGCCAAATCCTATAAATGAAGAATTTTTGACCACTCTTAAAAAAATAGATTCTTCCATAGTAAGTGGGATTAGTTATGCTTATGATATAGGGTTAAATTTAATTAATAAAATAGAGGGTAAAGTAATGCCACTTGATGCAAGTATTCTAGAAAGTTTTCCAGATTGTTTAGGGTATGAAAGTTTTTTGAACGAGAAATATGATTTACTTGCAGGGCGTATGGCGAAAGAAAAAGACGAACTTCTCTTGGCAATCGATAGTAAAAATCAGGTGCAAGAAGATACTATCCGTGCTTTAGGGTTACAGAAGGAAGAAACAATTTCCTTTGAAACTATTTTAGGAAGTACTTTAAAACTAGTATTCAATGATTCCTATTATCAAAAAGTCGGGGATTTTTATAGAATTAACCCAGATTTAGATTCGCTTTATGAAGATAAGGAAACGCTTACGTTAAAGGTAGTGGGGATTATTCGTTTAAAAGAAGAATACAAAGATTATGTAGACACAGCAGAACTTTACTATACAAATGCTTTACCGAGTTATGTTATGCAAAAAAATAAAGATTCTGCAATTGTAAAAGAGCAACAAAAGAATGATTACAATGTTTTAACAGGGGAAACTTATGATGCAACAAGTGAAGAGGGACAAGCTTTAAAAAAACAATTTCTGTCCTTTTTAGGAAACGAATCCATACCTTATATGATTCAAATCTATCCAAAAGATTTTTCTGCGAAAGAAAAAATAGTAGAGTATCTAGATTACTATAATGAAGGAAAAGCAATCGATAAACAAATTGTTTATAAAGATGAAGCCAAAGACCTATCGACTTCTTCACAAAATATTATGGATGCCATCACTATGGTTTTAGTGGCGTTTAGCGCGATTAGTTTATTTGTTTCTTCCATCATGATTGGTATTATTATGTATATTTCTGTATTAGAAAGAACCAAGGAAATTGGTATTTTAAGAAGTTTAGGAGCAAGAAAAAAAGACATCGCACGTGTTTTCAATGCTGAAGCCTTTCTCATTGGTTTTGCTTCTGGAATTTTAGGAATTTTAATAGCAAAGTTACTTTTAATTCCAATCAATTCTATTTTTTATCATTTAACAGAGTTAAAAAATGTAGCGATATTAAATTCGTTACATGCTTCTTTTTTAATACTTGTAAGTATTGGTCTTACGTTAATTGGTGGAATGATACCTGCTAAGATAGCGAGTAAAAAAGACCCTGTGGAAGCATTAAGAAGTGAATAAAGTAAATTAGAAACTATTTAGCTTTCTTCTTTAAATTATTTATGTTGAACTTCTTTAACATTTATGTTTCTTCCGCATAAGGCATCCATTGAAACATTATAAGTTTTACATATGGAATATAAGTTTAGAGTTGTAATTAATTTGTAGCCAATTTCATAGTGACTATAAGTGGATTGAGGAATATGACATTTTTCAGCAAATTTTTGTTGATTTAAGCCTAGACTTTTTCGTAAAAGTTTTAAGTTATATCCAATGTCTTTATTATTGATTTTGTTTATTTTAGGATAGGCATAATTTATACGCGTAAATGCACAAATATAATCTAAAGAATAGTTGGAATAATTACTAAATTTAATTAATTTTTTTAAAGGAATAATACCATAACCATTTTCCCAATTGGCTACTGTTCCTTTTGATACACCCAATATGTATCCTACCTCTGTTTGAGTCATTTCTAATTCTTCTCTACAATACTTTAAATTATTTTCAAACATAGTATCACCATAACAATTTTTACATTTTCTGTAAAATTTTTACGAAAAGTATGCCTATATGACTAAAATATGTTATAATGCATTATATAAGTTGAAAATAGCAAAGTGGGAGGAAAAGGAATGAAATTAGAAAAGTTTAACAAAAATAAGAAACAAAAAGAAATTATAATAGGTGCAATACTTATATTAATAGGAGTAATCGGAGGTATAGGTTTGTACCGAAGTTTTGCCATGTATGAAGAAAAACAAACCTTTGATGTATTAAAAGGAACAGTACCTGATTTTAGAATTGGCAAAGGAGATATTAATATTATTGCTCTTAAAGTAAATGGGGAAAAAACGAATACAGTTCCATTAAAAGCAGATTATAGTGATATTAAAACAGAATGTGATAATAGTGCAACCGGTGTATGGAACAAAGAAGAATGGGGATTAAAAATAACAAATGTAACAATAGTACCTACATCTTGTACAGTGGAATTTATATTAGATTCAATTGAATTTGATTATTTAGGTAAAGAACAAACTTTTATAGCACCAATAGAAGGAAAATATAAATTAGAAGTATGGGGAGCAGAAGGAGGAAAGACCGGTAGCGTTCAAGGAGGATACGGAGGGTATGCCAAAGGAGAAATAAACTTAACTCAAGGCGAAGAACTTTTTATATATGTAGGTGAAAAAGGCAGTACAACCTCTCAAGGTGCTTCTGCTGGTACAAGAGATACATTTAATGGTGGTGGTGGAACCATTGCTCATAGTGATGGTGGTACTATTTGTGCCCAAGGTGGCGGAGCTACACATATTGCCCTAGTAACAGGTTTGCTTTCCACTTTAGAGAAACAAAAAAGTGAAATATTAATTGTTGCTGGAGGAGGAGGTGGAAATGGTCGCCATACTGCTTTTCAAAATACTATTCCTGGTTCAGGAGGTGGGTATTTAGGGGTAAATAGTGCTGACTTTACGCATGATGGAATAACGGCTCGTGGATATGGTGGAACACAAGCTCAAGGAGGCGGTTTATATTATAGTGGGTCTGCTACTATTCCTGAAGTGGCCAAAGGAAGTTTTGGACAAGGTGGAAGGCGTTTTGGAAGTGGCGGTGGAGGCTTCTATGGGGGAGGTTCTGCTGGCTATCCTGCCGGAGGAGGTTCTGGCTACATCGGAAATGCCCGCCTTACGAATAAAGAAATGTGGTGTTACAAGTGTGAAGAAAGTGATGCAGAAGAAACAAGGACTCATACTACCAATAATATAAGCAGTGATGCTGTTAGCCAAAATGCTAAACAAGGAAATGGCTATGCTAAAATTACTTATTTAGGAAGCAATTAACAATTTAATGTAAAATTAGAAACTCTCGGGTTATTTAAATATTTGTTTTTATTCGGATAACTAGTGTTAAAGAAAAATTATTGGAATATCGTTATGCATATATGACAAGGTAAATTGTGTCAAGCAGAAAAAAAGAAGGTCAAATTTTTGTATCTTCTTTTTTTTCTTATGATAAAATAGTATTGGAGGATGCTATGAATCAAGAAAAGATAAGTATGCTAGAACGTTACGGGGAAAATTTTACCCAAAAAGAATTTATCACTGACCCAGCCATTGCTCGTGATGAAGAAATCAAAGAGTGTATTTTAATATTGCTTACTCCCGAAAAAAGTGCCTTATTGGTTGGAAAACCTGGTATAGGTAAAACGGCCATTGTCGAAGGTCTTGCTTATCGAATTCAAAGAGGATTAGTACCAGATGCTTTAAAGGGTTGGGAACTGATTAAAATCAATATTACGAGTTTACTTGGTTCTAGTGTAAGTGAAGGGCAAGTTGAAAATCGGATTGATTTACTTGTAAAGGAATTGGAACAAAAAGAAAAAACCATTCTGTTTATTGATGAGACCCATGTTTTAGTTAACAAAAATGTTGGAGCAAATGGCGGAATTGATTTTGCCAATATGTTAAAATCTGGACTTGACCGTGGAGCTATTAAAATGGTGGGTGCAACTACCACTGAAGAATATGAACAATATATTTTACGTGACCGGGCTTTCTTAAGAAGATTCCAAAAAGTGGATGTTTTGGAAACGGATAAACCAACCACTGTAAAAATCTTAATGGGAACGTATCCAAAATTAGAAAAGCAAATAGGAGTTAAACTCAATTATACGGATTTTATTAAAGAAAAGATTATGGCTTTTATTGTCGAAATGACCGACGAGTATAAAAGAGTATATGAAGTTGCAGCAAGATATCCTGATATCTGTTTAACTATTTTAGCAAATGCTTTTTCGTATGCTGTGTTTGATAATGAAAGTGAAGTAAAAATAAAACATGTGTATAAAGCGATATGTAATGCAAAGAATATATATGAGGATGCGAAGTTAAAAGAAATTGAGCGCTTTAAAGTCGAGTTTGCTGACTTAATTAAAGAAGAGAATGTTAATTTAGAAGATAAAGAATAGAAAGAAAGGAATAGAAAATGGAAAGAAAAGTAAAAGTTGCCCAAATAGGGTGTGGCAAGATGAGTAAATACACAATGCGTTATGTTTATGAAAAAGGAGGAGAAATTGTTCTAGCCTTTGATGTTGCTAAAGATATAATTGGTCTTGATATCGGAGAAGTCATGGAAAGTGGCAAAAAAGGCGTTTGTGTAGAAGATATTTCTTCTTTAGAAGCAAGATTAAATGAAGTAAAACCGGATATTGCCATTGTTACAACCATGAGTTTACTAAATGATTTAGGAGATGTTTTACGTACATGTGCCAAGTGTCGTGTTAATGTAGTGACAACTTGTGAGGAAGCTTTCTTTGCAAGTAATTCCAATCCGAGCTTATATAAAGAATTGGATAGTCTTGCAAAAGCAGGAGGAGTTACCATTACCGGTTGTGGCTATCAAGATATTTTCTGGGGAAATTTAATTAGTAATTTAGCAGCATCAACCCATAAGATTACCAAAATTAAAGGAAGTAGTTCTTATAATGTTGAAGATTATGGAATTGCTCTTGCTAAAGCTCATGGAGCAGGTCTTTCATTAGAAGAATTTGATAAAAAGGTTGCAGCAAATGACCGAATGAGTAAAGAAGAAAGACAAAAAATCATTGACAACCGTGAGTATTCTCCAAGTTATATGTGGAATGTTGCTGGATGGTTAATTGATAAATTAGGTTTACATTTAAAAGAGATTAGCCAAGAATGTGTTCCTCAAACCCATACAGAAGATATTTATTCTAGTACCCTTGATATGACAGTAAAAGCAGGGGATGCGACTGGAATGAGTGCTGTTGTTACGGCAACAACGGAAGAGGGAATCACAATTGAAGCTGAATGTATCGGAAAAGTATACAGTGCAGAGGATTACGACGCAAATATCTGGACAATAGAAGGAGAACCAAATACAACAATGATTATTAATCGACCTGCGACAGTAGAACTTACTTGTGCGGATATTGTAAATCGAATTCCGGATGTTATTAATGCTCGCAGTGGTTTTGTTCCAACGAGTGAAATGCCAGAGTTAAAGTATCGTGTAAAACCTCTAAATGAATACATTGAAAAAGAATAGCGTTTGAACTATTCTTTTTTTTATCTTTTGTTAATCACTAAGCGAAATATGAATATAGCCAAAATGGCACCAATTAGAATGCTAAACATTAATAAAGCATCATCGCCCATAAACCGATTTAAGTAATGATGAATGCCAGAAAAAGTATTACCAAAAAAGGTTTTTACATCCTCAATAAAGTCCATTAGTTCTCTAGCAAAAGTTACAATAATATTTAATATAAGCATACGTACCACACACTTTCCTATAAATCTAATTATAATATAGACTTGCAATTTATTCAATTATTTGTTATTCTAATACTGTCATGGCGGAATTGGTGAAGTGGTTAACACGCCGGATTGTGGCTCCGGTATGCGTGAGTTCGATCCTCACATTTCGCCCCATGAATGGTTAAAACATAATAAAAGTTATGTTTTAATAAATTGTTTTTAAATGCTGGCTAGGTATTTAAAAAAACAATCTAGAGAAAGGAATACGCGCAAGTATTCTTTTTTCTTGGTGTAAATATACGTCTACGGTTGTACTAACTCTGCTATGACCCATATTTCTAGATACATAATCGATAGGTGTACCTAAATGTATCATACGTGTAGCATAACTATGTCTAAATTCATGTTGGGTTATTTCTTTTAAATTAGCCTTTATACAGGCTTGTCTCTTATGCCTATCTAATGTTGAGGTAGACAAAGGCTTCTTTCCACCAAATACATAATATGAATTATCAAAAGACCCATATTCTTTTTTATAATATCTTTTCAATTTCCATAATCTAAAACGCATTAAGCAATTTATTTTAAAAATTCTTAATGAAGATTGGTTTTTTGGTGTATCTAATTTTCGAGACCCTCTGCGTTGTAAATTATGATTTATAGATACTTTATTTTTATCAATGTCACAAAATCGTAATCCCAATGCTTCGCTTGGTCGAGTTCCACAAAAAAACATAAAATTAAAAAATTGTTTATGAATATAATTATCTAGCTGTCGTCTAAAACGTCGGAATTCAAATAGCGTATAAACCTCATGTCCTTTTTTTTCAATTTTCTTTGTAAAATTACCAGCATTTAAAACGATGTTTTCCTCTACGTAATCATAATTCATACAGAATTTTATAAATGAACTAAAGGAATAATAAAGATTACTATTAAAACTATTACTAAAATGTTTGTCTAAAATAATATCTTGCCAATTAATAATATCTTTTTTTGTTAATTTACTTATATCGTTTACGTTATAAAAATATGGTATCACATGTAATTTTAAATTTCTTATATGCGTTTGGTACCCTTGGTCTTTATGTCGTTTCGAGGCAAAAGATTCATATTCTTTAAAAGCGCTTATAAATGTTTTACATGCTGTATGCAATCTGCTTTTAAACCTCCTTTCTATTTTTGGTTTGAATTATCTTTAAGTAAATTTTGCGCTTCTTCTAATTGTTTTGCATTTACATTTAGAGTGCTTAAAATGTTTAATAAAGCAGGTAATTGTATCATGGCATCGTTTTGCTCCAATGCTCTGTTTAATAATACAATGTATGCGCTCGTAACATTTATGCCTAAATCATTTGCATAGTTTTTTACCTTTTCAATAAGAGTATCGGGCAAATTAATATTTACACGAGATAATTCCAAATTTTGTTTCTTTGCCATATTACAAACTCCTTTCTTTTTTTAATTCTTTATTATAATTTTTTCTCTATCTTTTTATTTAAGAGAATTTATAATATGGTTAAAATGATTGTATCAACATTATAGGTGTATGTCAACATCTATTTTCTTTTTTTTATATTTTTTTCATTTTTAGTAGTTTTCTTCTCAGTATTTCCCTTTTTAAGTAGTTCATTAAAATGCAAAGTTTTATTTAAACATTCTACTTGTATAATGCTTTTATTAGAAAGAACCGAAATATCAATTTTTTCGCCGTCACTTAAAAATAATTTCCCATGATTTTCATTTTCATATATTAATTTCATAGAATACACCTCTTATAAGAATTATAACATAATAATTGAAAAATGTACTCAGTTCAAGTACATAATTTTAATCTCGTTGTTGGAATAATAGTAATAGGTGATACTCAATCATGAACTATAATAGAGAAAGTGACGACTATTGTTATTATGTTGCTCGAATAAATATTAGAAAATATCGTAAACTTGCAAAAATGACTGCACAAGAATTAGCAGATAAAAGTGGCTTTTCACATCAATTTATTAGAAATTTAGAATCATTAAAATCTACCTCTCGACCAAGATTAGATACTTTATATCGTATTGCTAAAGCATTGAATATAGACATACGTAAACTTTTTGACGAAATTGATTAATAACCCCCCGAAGCGGGTCGCCTCGCTATGCGACCGCTCTTCCCTCGAGAGGGAAGCCGCACCAACCCGCTTCACCCCCAAAGGGGCGCACCTAACCAGTAATTGACGCTACGCGTCTTTACTAATTTTTTAAAAGGCGGTCATAGACCTTAATTAAAAAATTGGTTTCAAAGGTATAAATAATGCCAAAAGAAACAACAGGGTTGTTTCTTTTGGATATAGTTTTACGTTTGTATTCATGAAAAATAAGACTTTATATTTTCTGGTTTTGGCTTTATAATAATTATAGGTTTATTTAGTTAATTCAAGAAAAGTAACTTTGCTATTATCGTATGGATTTATATATTCATTTTGATAGATTAAGTTTTTATCTTGAATTATTTTTTTATAAAACTCTTTATCGGTTTCATTATCTAAATTGATATAATTTTCTAATGGTTTCTTTAAGTTTCTTGAATAAAAATATCTATGTCTATTAAATAAGCGATTATCAATATCTTTTGTCATGTATTTGGCAATGTAACCAATTATTTTTTTAACATCGCCTTTTATTAATTCTACACTAGTAAAACCATCGTTCCAATATTTAATATGCTTAAATTTTGGGTTGTCTATTTGACTATAAATTAAATTGCTTTCTTCAAGACTAATGTTACAAAGCATGTGGTAATGAGTAGCCCCACGTTGCTGAAATTCAGTTATGCATAGATACTTAAAATCTTTTTTTACTCTTCTAACTTTGTCTATAAAGTATTTAAAACGTTTATTTGCTTGACTTACATTTGTTATGTTATCTGCAAAAGTTAAAGTTATAAAGGTTTTCCAATCTTTAATATTTGCTTTAGCAAGTCTTTGGCACTCTAATTTGCTTCGAATTATATTCTTTAATTCGACATGAACTAATTGATTACTATTAATAGAAGAATTTTTAAATTCTATTTTTTTAAGTTCTAAATCATTATCCTTTTTTATTGTTTTAACTTTTTGATTTTCATATAAATAAATTTGAACATAATCATTGCAATCTACTAATTTTATATCATATTTCTTTTTTGTCGCAACTATGAGGTTACTATCAAGTAGAGACGTAACCTTATTGTTATTGCTTTTCATGCTGTTCTTCACAAATTTCAGCATGATAATATTTGTCGTGGTCGCATGGTGTAGCGACCACAACAACAAACATTTATAATTTTTTAGTTAAAATGGGATAATTCCTCACATTTCGCCCCATGTGATTATAATCCCCGTATTTACGGGGTTTTTGTTTGACAATATTTATTTTACGTAACAATTACGTAACATTTCCTTTCTATTTTATTGTCTTAAAAAATTAGAAAATCTATATATAGTTCAAACAAATTCAAACATATTTGATATAATCTTTATGGTTAAATTTTAATGAAACGCAGCGATATTATGAAGATTGGAAATATATAAAAAGTTTTGTTAGAATACTATTTAAAAGATTTATGTTATTCTATAGTTAATGGCTATAAAATATTACCTATTTATCATCCTAGTCCTATATCTCCAAAGAGTTATAAAGATGATATTCCAATATTTGAAAGGATTAAAATATGAAAGCAATTTGTTATGAAAATACGAAAACAACACTCCCAAATTGGTCAAGAAATGATTTCTTACATGAAAAACAACATTTTGGATATGCTTACGAAATAAATGGATTTTTTGTTCATTTTTATGGCACATCATATGGTTTACAAACAATTTCTCCTGGATTAACAGTTATTGAAAAAAATAAAGACAATATAAGTCTTGAAGATTGGGTGATTAAAACATTTGGAGCAATAAATATAAAGAAGATGAAAACAAATATAGGAGAAGTAACAAAAGGAATATGGAATCCTGGATTATATTATCCAAATGAAATTTATAATGCTTTAAATACAAATGAATCAGAAAATTTGGAAGAAAGACAAACTTTATATATTTTATTAAAAAGTTTATTTGACATATTGTTATATATTGAGCCATCTTCTAAAAGTTTATCTACATATAGCCATGAATTAAGAAATTTACTAATTCTATCATGTACAGAAGTTGAAAATCAATTTATTTCTATTCTAAAATTATCTAATATTAACTCTACAAGAAGACATTTTGATATGAATGACTACGTTATTTTACTAAAAAATTCTAATATTAAATATTTTCAAGTTAATTTTGTGAACTATAATATATTAAATAATATTGTTCCTTTTAAAAATTGGTCTAAGAAAAAACCTACTCAATCTTTAAAATGGTATGATGCCTATAACAAAACAAAGCATAACAGATCAGAACATTTTGATAAATCAAGTTTAATAAATGTAATAAATGCCATAGCTGCAAATATAGTATTATATTGTATCAGGTTTGGACCATATGAATTATTCAACAGACAAGATGTGTTAAGTAGTTATATTAATCAGATAATTAATATAACCTTTGCAAAAGAATGTAAAACAAAATTTTATATTCCTTTATTAAAAATACCAAGTGATTGTAGAACGGATATTTTTTGTTTTGATTCATATAGAGAAAATATGTACGAAACATGGAAACAAAAAGATTTACATAAATAAATGTTTTGTGTTATACTTAACTCATCAAGTATTGCTAAACACTTTTACTACTTGGACGCAAAACTTATACTCTTATTTATTCATTAAGTGAATTTATGCATATTTTTGTGCTTAACTTTATAAAAGTTCATAATAGTAGCTATTATGAATTTTTTATCTTATAGGAAAGTTCAAGAAAAGTAAAAAAAGATAAGTTAGCAAATAGAAAACGAGTTGGACATAGAAA
>CANRJW010000014.1 GCA_947631035.1 uncultured Bacilli bacterium | reverse complement strand
ATTATAAATATATAGATAACGAAAAATTAATTGAAGAAAAAGTAGGTGGTAGAGATGAATAACGAAAACAAAACAAACATCAACTGTGCGATACGCACTTTTGGAAACACTTTAACAAGGCCTTATAAATAAAGGAAACTATTGAAAAAAATTTTTGCATTTTTGGATAAATATGCAAAGGAGATGAAGAAATGGCAAAAGATTTAATGATAAGAAGTAGTGCTGAAGAGTTTATTACTTTTAAAGTGCAAGAAAAAGATAAAGGTATTCAAGTAAGATATGAAAATGAAACTCTTTGGATGAATCAAAAGGCAATCGCAGAACTTTTTGATGTTCAAAGACCAGCTATTACAAAACATTTAAATAATATTTTTAATGAAAATGAATTGGATAGAAATGCAGTATGTTCCAAAATGGAACATACTGCTGAAGATGGGAAAAAATATCAAACAGAATATTATAATTTAGATGCTATAACATTTTTGAAAAAAATGTTATATTCCAAATATGTTTGATTTAAATTAGGAGGTGAATATATGTCTAATAAAATTTTAGAAGTCCAAAATATTAAAATAAATGTTACAAATATAGATGATAATGATTATATTTGCATTTCTGATTTTGGTAAATTTAAAGAAGGAAAATCAAAAGCTGATGATGTGATTAGAAATTGGTTAAGGAATAGAATTACTCTAGAGTTTTTAGGAACATGGGAATCTATTTATAATCCAAATTTTAATTCCGTCGAATTCGACGGGTTTAGAAAAAGTGCTGGACTTCATACATTTACATTAAGTGTTACTGAATGGTGTGAGAAAACAAATGCTATTGGCATATATTCAAAACGTGGTAAATATGGTGGGACATATGCACATAAAGACATAGCATTTGAATTTGCATCTGCCATAAGTCCTGTATTTAAATTATATTTAATAAAAGAATTTGAAAGATTAAAAGAGCTAGAAAATCAAAATAGAGAATGGGATGTAAAAAGAATACTTACAAAGAATAATTATTTAATTCATACAGATGCAATTAAAAATTACATCTTACCTGATAATGATTTTTATAAAAATAAAGAATGGTTAAAATATGCTGAAGAAGCAGATATCCTTAATGTAATATTATTTCATACTACTGCTAAAAAATGGAGAGAATTAAATCCAGAGTTAGCAAAAAGTTCAAATGTAAGAGATTATGCAACAATTAATGAATTAACTGTTTTATCTAATTTAGAATCACATAATGCTGAGTTAATTAAAGAAGGAAAATCAAAAGAAGAAAGATTTGAAATATTAAGTGATATATGTAAATATCAATTAGATATACTTAATAATGCAGAAAAAATTAAATTATTAAATGAAGAAGGTAGTGATTAAAATGTCAAAAGAAGAAAAAAGTTTCCAAAAAACGAGTATTAACTGGTATCCCGGTCATATGGCCAAAACTAAAAAAATTATCAGTGAAAAATATTCTTTAATTGACATCGTTTATGAACTGGTGGATGCAAGAATTCCCTATTCCTCAAAAATAAAGGATATTTATGATTTGGTACGGAATAAGCCAAAATTATTAATTATGACCAAAAAAGATTTGTGTGATTTAAAGATTACGGAAAAATGGATAAAATATTATGAAAATTTAGGTGCCAAAGTGCTATTAGTCGATCTAAATAATGCAAGTGACTACAAAAAAATTATCGATGAAACCTATAAAATTATGAATGAAACACAAATAAAACGCGAGGAAAAGGGCTTGAAAGAAAAAGAGATTCACGCATTAGTAGTAGGGATTCCCAATGTAGGGAAGAGTACTTTAATTAATAAAATGGCAAATCGTCATGTTGCAGATGTAGGCAATACTCCAGGCGTAACAAAACAAGTGAAGTGGTTAAAAACACCTTACCATATTTCACTTTTAGATACCCCGGGAATTTTATGGCCAAAACTAGGAGATAAAACAATTGCTTTTAATATCGCTGCTGTTTCCAGTATAAAAGAAGAAGTTCTTCCTTTAGATGAAGTAGCTATTTACATTTTAAATACCTTACATGAATATTATCCAGCACTTTTAAAAGAAAGATATGGTATCACCGATGTTTCTGATATTTCAGCGGTTTATGAAACAATTGGAAATATGATTGGAGCTATAAAGCATGGTGAAGTTGATTATGACCGAGTAAGTAAAAAAATCATTAATGATATAAAATTAGAGCATATCAAAGGAATTACTTTTGATCGATAAATGTCAAATAATAGCAAATTGACAAGCGGAAAAGCACTTGTTATACTTGTAAATAATAAGAGGTTGGTGAAAAATGAAGCGAAAATATAAACGTGCTTTAACCTGTATTAGTCTATTTTTAATGCTTACAATTGTTATTTTGATTTCTTATATAAAATATCAAAAAGAAATTGAAAGTACGAGTCCAATTGTTTTTGTTGAAAATGGATTGTCTATCAATTACTTAAATGGTAATCGCTTGGTAGTGAAAAACGATAATAAAACCTATACATTTTCGGTGACAAACAATGCGGACGTTACCCTAAAATATTATATTTCTCTTACAAATCTACGTATGAAACAAAATCAGATTTTATATGATTTAGTAGAAGAAAAGGGAAAAATGAATGCTTTAAAAAATGAATTAACGAAAGAAAATTTGTCTCTTGCAAGTATGATATCGATAGAACCTAAAGAAACGCATTTTTATACCTTGAGGCTATACGGTGAAAATGATGTTCATTTGTCTGCAAAGTTAGATATAGGAATAGAAGAACATAATGAGGAATATTTTAAAGAAACCATTTTGAAAAATAATGATATCGAGAAATCGAGTACGACCAAAATTGGGAGTGAAATTGCTACGCAAGATGAAGGACTTATAGAGGCCAAAGATGAAAATGGTACGATTTATTACTATCGAGGAAATGTCAAAAATAATTATGTCTCTTTTGCTAATCTTACATGGCGCATTGTTAAAATTAATAGTGATGGAAGCGTTAAACTTATTTTAGATGATTACGCCGATGCCACTGCTAATTTCTATGATACAGATGGTACAAAATCATTAGAAGAAAAATTAAATATAACAAGCAATCAAATGTATGAATTTTTAAATGAATGGTATCAAGAAAATATTAAAAGTTACGAGCATAGTTTAATTTCCAATAAATATTGTGTCGATGATTCCATTTTTGAAACAAATAATACTATGAATTACTACTTAGGAAATAATCGTATTTTAAATAATTATGATGTTTTTTATGATTGTCTTGGAAATACATATACTATGAAAATTGGATTGCTTTCCGCTGATGAAGTTATTCTGGCTGGAGCAACGGCAAACTCCGATAATACCGATTATTACTTATATGTACCTAATAAAACAATCTCTTGGTGGACTTTAACCCCGAGTACGAGTGATAATGAAAATATTACTTTTTTTGAAATCGATCCAAACGGAAAAGTTGTTTCTTTAAGTAATGGTAATTATTATAAAGCCATGCGTCCGGTAATTCATTTAAACCCTAAAACAACTGTAAGTGGAAGTGGATTAAGTACGGACCCTTATATTGTGGTCGATTGACAAAAGTTTTGTAAAGACCTTTATTCCCTGATACGTTGAAAAAAGAACTATGTTAAAATAGTCATAGTAGGAAGAAGTGGTATTATGCAAATTATAAAAGATATATTAGGAGTGTTAAAATCTTTATCTCAAATTGATTTACTTTTGTATTTTGCTGTTGTAGTACTCATTATTTTGATTGTATCTTTACTTTATATTATAAAAAATAGTGATGAAGAGGAAACACTAACGGAAATAAATCCTTCTGAAGAAGCGGAGGATTTAAAAGATATTGTGACTTCAATCGAGTTGAATAAACCATCTGAATTAGAATTTACCGATTACGAAAAAGAACAAGAAGAAAAAGCAATTATTAGTTACGAAGAGCTACTTGCAAAAAATAATAAAGGAAATATTTCTTACGAGAATGAAGTAAAAGACGAAGAAATTTCTATTAAAAAAATTAATTTAGATACATTAGCAGAAAAGCCTAAGAAAGAAAGGCCAATTGGATTTTATACCTATGAAAGAGAAGAAGAGTTTTTAGAAAAGTTAAAACTTTTGAACGAATTGTTAAATTAAGAGAGTCTTCTCTTTTTTATTTTAAAAAATATGATATAATACAAACGATTCGGAGGGATAGAAATGAAATTTTCAATCATTACCTTGGGCTGTAAAGTAAATGCGTATGAAAGTGAAATGATAAAAGAGGATTTAGAAAAAAATCATTTTGTTTATACGGAAAATGAATGCGACGCCGATATTTTTATTATTAATACTTGTTCAGTTACGAATATGGCGGACAATAAAAGTAAAAAGATGGTTCGTCATGTCAAAAGGTTAGGCAAAATTTTGGTAGTCTGTGGTTGTTCAAGTGAAAATAATCCATCCATGTATGAAGAATTAGGCATTGATATTTTAATTGGAAATCGCGATAAAAATAAGATTGCTACTTTATTAAAAGCTTATTTGGAAACTAAAGAACCCATTAAGAATTTTTATGAAGATGCTCCTTGCTTTGAAAAAATGCAAGTTCAAGAATTTGAAAGCCATACGAGAGCTTTTGTTAAAATAGAGGATGGTTGTAACAATTATTGTAGTTATTGTATTATACCTTACGTACGTAAAAATATTCGTAGTAAAGATTTTTCTGATGCCGTTAATGAAATTAAAACTCTTGTGGAAAATGGTCATAAAGAAATTGTGTTAACCGGAATTTTAACAGGTTCTTATAACTCTAATGGCAAAACACTTGCTGATTTAATTACGGAGATTAGTAAGATAGAAGGTTTAGAACGCATTCGTATTTCTTCAATGGAAGCAACAGAATTTGACAATGCTATGTTAAGTGTGGTGAAAAATAATAAAAAGGTTGTGAATCACTTTCATATTCCTTTGCAAGCCGGAAGTGATGAGATTTTAAAACGCATGAATCGTAAGTATACTTTAGAAGAATTTAAAAAGAAAATAGCAGAAATTCGTCAAATAAAACCGGATGTTAGCATTACCACCGATGTGATTGTGGGTCATCCTTATGAAACCGATGCATTATTTTTAAAAACGATAGAGACTTGTCGCGAACTCGCTTTTTCAAAGATTCATGTTTTTCCTTATTCGAAAAGAGACGGAACACCATCTTCTAGAATGCCCAACCAAGTGGATGATGCGACGAAAAAGAAAAGAAGTCGTATGCTTAATCAAGTTAGTAAAGAACTAGAAGAAGAATTTTATAAAAAACATTTACATCAAGAAGTGGAAGTCTTAATTGAAGAAGTTCATGATAAAGAAAGCATTGGATTTACAACCAATTATATGAAAGTCAAAATTGCTAAAAGTTTACAACGGAATGAAATTTATAAAGTAAAAGTAGTAGACTTTAAAAATGGCTCTTTAATTGGAACTCTATTAGAAGAAAAGGTAACTCTATAAAATGTTTTTTTCTTTGTCCAGTGACATCTACACGAAAACCATTTTTTTCTCTTTTTATTTTGTGCTATAATAATGCTATATAGGACGATGTGGAGGATGAAATGAAGAAGTTAATATTGGTTGATGGAAATAATTTATTATTTAGAAGTTATTATGCAACGGCTTATTCCGGTGTTATTATGCGGAATAGCAAGGGGTTTCCGACAAATGCATTATATGGGTTTGTAAGTATGATAGACAAAATTATTACGGAAGAAAATCCGGAATACATTGCAGTTGCATTTGATGTGGGAAAAAACTTTCGAGCCCAAAAATTTGCTTTTTATAAAGATGGTAGAAAAGAAACACCCGAAGATTTGTTAAAACAATTTCCTTATGCTAGAAAAATTCTTGCCGCTAGAGGGATTCGTTATTTTGAACTTGCTCCTTATGAAGCCGACGATATTATTGGAACATTTACGAAAAAGGTTTTAGAAGACGATAACTTTAATGCAACGATTGTTTCCAGTGATAAAGATTTATTACAACTTATTAATGACCAAGTCGATATTAAACTTTTAAAACAAAAAGGATATGTTCGCTACAATCCGATTACTTTTTTCGCCGAATATAAAATTGAACCGATTCATGTCATTGATTTAAAAGCTTTAGCAGGAGATGCTTCTGATAATATTCCTGGTGTAAAAGGAATTGGAGAAAAAACAGCTCTTAATTTGCTTACTACGTATAAAACTATCGAAGGAATTTACGAACATATTGAAGAAATAAAAGGAAAAACGCAAGAAAAATTAATCAATGATAAAGAAATGGCTTTTATGAGTAAAGAAATTGCCACCATCTATAAAGAAGTTCCTTTAGAAATCACCTCTTTAGAAGAATTAAAGTATACGCCATCAGAAGGACCAGAACTTCGCTCTTTATATGAAGAATTGGAATTTTATTCCCTTCTTAAAAAAATGAACCAAGAAGAAAAACCACACAATCAAGAAAGTTTTATCGAAGTAAAAGAACCAAGTGAAATAATTTTAGAAAATCCCGTATCTTATTATCTAGAACTTGATAATGCCAATTATCATATTGCCAATGTTTTAGGGTTAGGGGTTAGTGATAGCAAAAATTCTTATTTTATAGAGCCAGATTTAATTGGAAAAGTGCTTCCCTTATTAGAAGGAAAAACGCTTTATACTTTTGATTTAAAGAAAAATATAGTCGCTTTCCAAAAATTAGGATTTGAATGTCCCAATACAGAATACGATTTGATGCTTTCTTCTTATTTACTTAATTATTCTATAAAAGATGACATTGCTTATTTAATGAAACCAGAAGGCATTGATGTTGCAATTTATGAAGAAACGATTGCTAAAAATAAATTTACTATGGAAGATTTAAAACAAGACCTTGTTAAAAAGAGTCGTTACATTTTAGAAAGTTATCCTAAATTTAGGATTGATTTAAAAAGAGAAGAAATGGAAGAGTTGTTTTTAAAGATTGAAATGCCTCTCGTAAAAGTTCTTGCGGATATGGAAATCACAGGAGTCAAAGTAGATAAACACATTCTAGACGAAATGGCTTCGGAATTAAAAGTCAAAATTGATTTAGTTTCCAATGAAATCTATAATTTGGCTGGTGAAGAATTTAATATTGCCAGTACCAAACAACTGGGAGAAATCTTGTTTTTGAAATTAGGTTTACCGGGTGGAGTAAAAACCCAAAAAGGATATAAAACCGATGTCAAAGTAATGCATAAATTATTAGGAACTCATCCTATTATTGAAAAGGTGCTTGAATATCGTAATATTGCTAAAATTTATTCAACATATGTCGAAGGTTTAGAAAACTACATTTATGAAGATGGTAAGGTCCATACAATATTTAAACAAACTCTAACTAGAACAGGAAGACTTTCTTCCGTAGAACCCAATATTCAAAATATTCCCATTAAAGACGAAGGAGGAAGAAAAATTAGAAAAGCTTTTCTTCCTACCAATGATTGCTTTTTAAGTGCGGATTATTCCCAAATTGAATTAAGAATTCTTGCGCATATTTCCAACTGTAAAGAACTAATTGATGCCTTTAATCAAGATTCCGATATTCATACAAAAGTCGCATCGGACATTTATGGCGTACCAGAAATCGCGGTCAGTAAAAAAATGCGTTCCACAGCGAAAGCCGTTATTTTTGGTATTGTCTATGGCATTAGTGGTTTTGGTCTTGGTGAAAACTTAGAGATTAGTCAAAAAGAAGCCAAACAATTTATTGAAAAATATTATGAACTTTATCCTGGTGTCAAAAATTATATGGACAATATTATAAAAGATGCTTATAAAACAGGTTCTGTTCGAACTTTATTCCATCGTAAGAGAGTTATTGAAGAATTAAATAGTGGGAATTTTATGGTTCGTCAAGCGGGAGAACGTATTGCTCTTAATACGCCAATTCAAGGAACTAGTGCAGATATTATTAAAAAAGCTATGATAGAAATTTATGAAGAATTTCAAAAACAAAAGATTAAAAGTAAATTGGTAATTCAAATTCATGACGAATTAATTATTGATTTGGTTGAAAGTGAAAAAGACCTTGTTACAAAAATTGTTACGGAAAAAATGGTCAATGCCATCTCTTTATCAGTACCTTTAAAAGTAAGTAGTGATTATGGAAAAGATTGGTATGAAACGAAATAATTTAACTTAATGTAAAAAAATTACTTATATATATTAATTTATGCACCCAATCTAATTAGATTGGATGCTTCTTTATATTATAAAAGTATTACTTTAAAAGAAGGCTTAATTATAATGAATTTTGAAAAATTGGTAAAAAGTGTTTATACAAAAACAAGAATGAACAAATCTAAACTTAGAGAATTACAACCAAAAATAATAAATTAAAAATAGACCAAGATATTAAATGCAATTTGACTTTTATATAAATAATTGTATAATATACAAATAAGTAATTGGGGTGATTCTTATGAGAAAGTGTATGGTTTTACTTTATCATAATTTAAAATTTGATTGTATTAATGGATTAATTTCAAAATAAAAAAGAAGGAGAGATTAATACAAATATAATTATTAATGAATTACGAAACTTGAACTATCAATTTTTAAAAAACAATAAAAATGGTCTAAAAATAGATGGAAAAAGTAATATATATAAAATAGGGGAAATACCTATTCTATTATCTGCACCACATGCAGTAAAACAATGTAGAGAATCGCAAGTTAAATCAAGTGATTATTTAACAGGGCCTTTGGCAATTTATTTGGCACAAAAATGCAATTGCTCTTATTTTGTTAGAGTTTATAATGACAATGATGACCCGAATTTTCCTTTGGGCATTACAATACTAAATTTTCAAAATGATTATTTAAGAGAATTAAAAAATTTACTTCGTTTGTATAATCAATTTTTAGTAATAGATCTTCATGGATGCATGAATGTAAAACAGTATGATTGCAGTTTATGGTCTAATAATTATAATACTTGTAAAAGAGAAATTATAGAAACATTTAAAAATAATTTCAATAACTTTAATTTATCATTTGATAATGGCAGTGAATATTTGGGAGGACAAGTAACTAGACAATGTTCTCTAATTACAAATGCATTTCAAATTGAAATAAGAAGGGAAATAAGGACATTAAAATTAGAAAATTATTATTTATTAAAGTCATTTATTGATTCGATGGAAAAATCTATTTATGAAACTTACGATTACTCTATGAAATTAAAAAAAGTAAGGAGAAATGAATGATGAATACAAAGAATGAAAAGTATGATATTATTTTACCGAATGGTATTGGTAGAAAGTATACAAAAAGATATAAACAATATATGTATAGTGATATTGATGGACAGGATGGGATTCCCAATTGGAAATTACAGAATTTTGGCTGTGGACCTTCTTCTATGGCAACAATATTATCCAGTATAGGTTATGATTTAAGTCCGGTAGATGTAGCTAAATTAATATTATTAGATGAATATGGAAATTCCATAGATTTTTATACAAATAAAGAAAATGGCAGATTAGGATTGTCTACTCTAGGTTTTATATATTTACTTCAAGAACTAAATAATACTAAAGGATTTAATTTGGAGTATCAATTAGTAAAATATAGCTATGAACATCCTGAATTAAAAAAAGAACAAATTATAGAAATGATTAAACATGATTATATGGCTTTAGTATTGGTTGGTCCAAAGGGTAAGTTAGAACATCCTAGAATATTTTCCAATTATGGACATTATATAGCCGTGACCAGTGTTAATCGTCTTAATAATGAGTTTTATGTTGCAAATCCTAACAAAACTGGTGACAAACAAATTGATATGACATTTTCTTATGAAACACTTATAGCTAATATGTATACAAATACATTTGATTTTTTAATGATAAAAAATAAATCATTAATACTAAAAAAATAGAACAAAAAATTTGTAATTGTCTTTACTAATTTTTTGCTTCTTTTATTTTAAGATGACAAAATAAAAAAATGTGTTAGAATATATAAATTAAGGAGGATTTACAATGTACAAAGATAGTATAAAATACAAAGAATATTTAGAAAAATTAAAAAGAACAATAGAAATAACTTATGAACGTTACATTGGGGAAAGGACGGATGCTAAAGCAACGTTGATGGATTTAGCAGAATTTTTCAATATACCTATTGATGAAACTAGAATTACAGATTTTGTTATAAAGAGTATGGACTTTAAAGAACCAAATATTGAAATATATGACACTAAAACCAATACATCATATTCTGCTCATTATACCTGTAATGCAGATTTATTAAACGCTGAGTATGGTACAGAAAGCAATACTATTCGATTTAACAGAATGAAAATAGATAATCCGTTAGCAAAAGTTGATAGTATTTATTATATTCAATGGCTCACTCCAATTAAAAGTCAAATGACTTTTACACGTGGAGATTATATGCTTACGTTCGAAATTGAAGAACAACATGCAGAACTTCGTGGTAATTATGGTAAAAAATATACCATAAGATATTCTAAAAATGTGGATTATGAAGACAGAAAAATTCAAGAACCATTGTTAACAAGAATTTATAGAAGATATGTTAATGAAAAAAGTAACACTTTTGAACATCTATTTACTTATAATTTAGGTTATCATAAACTAAGAGAGGAAAATCAAGGAAAATATACTTATGCATTTAAGGATAATATTATTTATGGCATACAAGTGCATGATAACAAAGAACCTAAAAAATATATACAAGGTATATGTTTTCAAAATACTGGTGTTTGGGTAAAAGATTATTTACCTTATAGCATTTGTGAATCAGATTACCCTAGAATAGTATCTGATTCTGATGTAAAAGCTTGTATAGTTTTTAATGGTTGCATTGGAAGTACAGAAGATTATAGTGATAAGGAAAATTTAGAAATATATAAGAGTGACAATGATATTCAAATTAAATATCATATTGATAGGCTTTGTGAATTTGAGGATAAGCATAATCCGATTTTTGATCAAGTAGTTAGTTTACCAATACAAACAAGAGGAAAACTTACATTAGAGGAATTACAAAGTATTGTAAAATTATTAAAATTAATATTTGCAGGTGATAAATTTATAGCAATTGTTCTACAAGAATTACAAATTTTTAATGAAAAAATAAAACTCAATGAAGGTTTAGTTCAAGAAAATTTAGATGCTTTGTCGCCAAAATTGTTAAGAGATAAATCTTTTAAAGATATTTATGATGAAGTTATTTTAAATTTAGATACTTATTTTGATTTGGCAGAAGAGCAATTTAAAACTAATACAAATATTGTTGAAGAAAAAGAAATAGTACAATCTACTCAAGATAAAGGTCCAATATTATCAAAAAGAAAAAAGTAGCATGAAATTATTGCTATTTTTTTTAAAATCTGGATTAGTATATGGCAATCGCATAAAAAAATTCAAGAAAAACTATTGACATAAAATAATTGCCTATAATCAATGCAAATAATCAAATTAGTAATTATTTTTTTAAGCATATAATGAAATATGATTTTTAATTTCAAAATCAAGAAAATTTTGCTCAAATCCTCTATTTTTGGGAATATTATTACTTTACGTCAAATTTTTATGCGATTGCCTTAGGATTAGTAAAGAGTTATTGAACTTTATTGGAAAATATGATAAAATATTATTGCAAGGGAGGTTTCTTATGAATTTTAATAATGAATTACAAAAATTAAGAGAAGTAAAAAAACAATGTTTATCTGAAATTCAAAGTGTAGAAGATGAAAAACACGCTGAATTAGAGCAAATTGAAGAAGCAAAAATGCAAGCTGTTTTAAAGTATGATGAATTAAGTACATCAAAATATCAAGAGTTGAGTGAACACAATAGTAGAACTGATACATATTGTAGATTAATAAAATCTTATTCATATTTTGATGCAAAAAAGATTGGAAATGCTATTGCTAGTTTAATGAAAACTTTTGAAGGCACAAATTATATATATCAAGAAGCAGAATATCATACAACTGAAGTAGAAGTGCTTGTATTTGATAAGCAAGAAACTAAAGTTACAAAACATTCAAGAATAGTGATTGCAGAAGATAGCAGTCGTAATTGGTACTCAGACGATAAAGGTGAAAATCTGAATTCAATTGTAAGAAACGGAAAAGCAATCATTTTGTCAGACGATATGCTTGAAAGAGAAATCCCATTTTATTGTGCAAATACTGTCACTCATACTTTAGAACAACGCGTTCAATTTGGTAGATTTTCTTATGTTAAAGATTTTATTGATGAATTGATTTCGTATAAAATGGAGCACAGTTTAAAAGATCTTCCACCAGAGGAGATAGAAAGATTAAAAATAGATTTTATTTCATCTAGAGTTAAACAAATAGAAGAAAATTATAGACTAGTGGCTCAACAACAAGAGGAAGAAATGAAACAAAAGTTAGATGCCGATAAAGAAAATCGTCAACTGTTATTGAAAAGAGTATTAGACAAAAAATAATGTTATAGTTAGTTTATGATTTATTACTAACTATTTTTTGCGAAAAAGTTTTTGTTTCTTTTTACTTTAAAAGGAATGATTTTTCTTTTTCAATATATGTTGATGTCTTTGAAAAAATTTGAAATCAAAGATAAAAGTTTGATTTGAGTAAAAAAGAAAATAGAGATATAATAATTGCATATTTAGGAGGCTTTGGAATGAATACAAAATATATGTTTGTTAACGGAGATGCTTATACTTTTGATGATAAAAGAAGAACGGTTAAAAGACCGCTTACTGATAATTTGCAAGAAGTTTTAGAGCAAGAAAATAAAATTGAATTAATAAAAGAGGAAATCAATAAAAATGACAAAAAAATATTTCAACAATTTAAAGAATTAGAAAAAGATAAAAAAATTGCTACATTTGCATTTCCTTGTTTATTACTTTTTACTTTACTTATGAGTAGCGGGCTTATAATAAGTGTTGGTGCTCCACTCGTTTTTGCTAAGAAACTTTTTGTTGTTCTCACAACGTTATTAGGTGGACTTGCTGGACTTGGATGGTCTTTCGGTGGGGTATTGAATTATCGAAATAAGAAGAAAAATATAAAAAATATAATCATGCAAAACTACTTTTTAAAAAGAGATTTAGAAAGTGAAAAAAATTATTTAAAGGATTTGGAAGAAATGGCTGTTCCAATTGAACAAGAGAGACCTTCTGATTTAATTGTTATTCATAATAAGAAAATGAAAAAGAAGTTAGAAACCTATAAAGAAAAATTAAACTTTTATCAAAAAAATATAAATGAATTTTATCAAAAACCTATTACAGAAAAGTTTAAAAATGAATTGTATCGAAATGGGATTGATGCTGAAGTTTACGAAGATTATGTGGAATCACAAAGAAGAAGTAGAAAAAAGTAATGTCTTGAATGTTATAAATCTTTTACGTTTAACAATTAGATAAATACAGAAATAGAGAGGAAAAAAGAAGATGAAAATAAAAAATATTAGAGATGGAAAAAAGATAGATTCCACTAAATTTAAAAAATATGTTCTAACCACTGCTGCGATAGGAATTGGTTCATTTTATATATGGTCAATGATTTCAATTAAAAATGCTATAAATGATATAGAAGAACATATAGAACATATAAATGAAGTCACCGAAGAATTTATCACCAAAGTAGAAGAAAAAGAAACGGAAGAAACGATTGCTTTAGAAGACTTAGAAGAACGATACTATAAAAATGATTTAATGGCCATTGTGACAAATGATGGAGAAGGAACTCCAGAATACCATTTTGTTAAAGAAAAGAACGCTATTTTTAATTATGGAGTGAGTACAAATTTAGATAAAAAAGAAAGTGTTTATGTTTCTCTTACAGATGAAAACTTATCTTATCCAAATGAAGAATATATACATGAATTATCAGAAAGTTTTGGAGGTTATATTTATAGTACAATAAGAGAAGTTATTAGAAAAAATGAATGTCCTGTATATGGAGGATGGATTCCCGATTATAAAGTCACAAATATTTTAGTACACGATATCAATAATTTACCCCTACCAAAAGAATATAGTAAGAAAACGTATTATACTCTAGAAGAATTAAAAACAATAGAAGAAGCCATGAATACCAAGACTTTGAATATAGAAGAACAAGTAAAACAAAATACTTTTAAAAAAGAGGACTTAGCTTTGGTTTATGTAGAAGACTTAGAAGATGGTTTTCTTGTGGATGCAGGAAAATGCTTGGAAGTAATAGAATCTATTGATCCTTATGATATTTATAGTTGTGAATATAATTTTTACTTTGAAAGCATTACAAATCCAACAAGAGGTGTCAAAATAGATGCCAATGTTCCTGTTTGTGCTGAACTAAAACCAGAACGTTGTTTAAAAGAACTTGTTTCTTTAAATAAAGAGGATGAACTATTAGGTAAAAGTTTTGAAACAAGTCAATTAATATTTGAGGACTTTGAAGAATATAAAGATAAAGAGGAACTTACTTATGAAGAAGTCGTTGATTTAGAAAATACAATTCGTTCTTTATTAAAAGAGAACAACACTCGAATTTTAAAAAAGTAAGACAGACGTAGATAAAAAATGTCTGTTTTTTTTAAATCATTATTTTTATGCACTTATAAATAATTATATGCAATATAAAATAAAATACTTTTAAATATGTGTTATAATAAATTAAAAATGAATATCTAAAACGTTCATGGAGGTGAAGAAATGGAAAATTTTCAATTACCGGAAGGAAATGGTCAAACCATTTATATTAATCCGGAAGATTTTTATATCAAACCAGAATGGATAAATGGTGAGTTAAAAACGATTACTATGCCTGATATTCCTATAGAGGAAAGTAATGTTGTATATGAAACCTATAAATATTTTTTTAAATGTTTGTATGAATTGGGTTATAAGGTTGAAACTGATAGTCGTAAAGTAAATGATGATGCTTTTTTCTTTACCCCCTGTTTAGATCAGCATATTAATAAAACTAAAGAAGAATATAAAACAAAAAAAGATAATAAAATTGTAACTTGTCTTAATATGCAAACGAGAAATGAATGAATCTATAATAAAATAGATATAAAAGGAGAGTTTAAATGACAAAGAAACCAATAATTGGAATCATTCCAACATTTAATTTAACGAATGAGGAAAACAATCCTTATGAAGATAAAGCAAGCTTTGTGCAAATGTATAGTGATAAAATTAAAAAAAGTGGGGGAATTCCGATTGGCATTTTAGAAAATCCAGAAGAATACACTTCGATTTGTGATGGATATGTATGGCCTGGAGGAAGTAAAATCCTTTTTGAATATATTCCTATTTTAGAAGATGCAATAAAAAATCAAAAACCTTTACTTGGTATTTGTTTAGGTGCTCAAGCTATCACAACGTTTCTAAATGTCTTAGAAGATCAAGCAAAAGAACCTACAAAAAGTTTTCGAGAAATTTATGACCAAAATAAAACCCAAAATCCTTACTTAAAAAAATTGGCAGAAGGAAATATTCATTCCCATTATGTCACAAAAGATGCGGATTCCATCAATAGTGTTCGTCATAAAGTTAATATTAATAAACAGAGTCTGCTTTATCAAATATTAAAGAAAGAAGAAATCAATGTCGTAAGTCTTCATGGTGTTGCTATTGCTCGATGTCCTAAATCTTTACTCGCTAGTGGATTAAGTGAAGATGGTGTTATTGAGGCAGTAGAGTATATAGGGAACAATTCCTTTATTTTAGGAGTCCAATGGCATCCGGAAATAGAAGAAGAAACTGCTCTTTTTGATGCTCTTATTTTGAATACTAAAAAGAAATATCAAACTCTTGTCAATAAAACGCATAAAATGGAAGAATACTTTTCCATTGTAACCTATACATCTGAATATGACACTCCAAATTCGAATATGGAATATGAAACAAGTCAAGCCTGGGAAGAATTGAAAAAATTTGCTCGTCAAAAAGGGTATTACGTTGATATTGAAAGTGCTTATCGTTCGATAGAAGCCCAACAAGAAATATGGGATTCTTACATAAAAGAAAACAAACAATTGGTTGCAGAGCCAGGATACTCCGAACATCATACTGGTCTTGCTATCGATATTTGTATGAAAAAAGATGGTGTTTGGTTAAATGAATTGCATCCAGATTTAAAGGAGTGCTATGCATTTTTAAAAGAACATTGTTCAGAATTTGGTTTTATCCTGCGCTATCCAGAAGGAAAAGAAGCAATCACCGGATATGGATTTGAACCTTGGCATTTTCGCTATGTAGGAAATCCTACCTTAGCAAAATACATTATGAATCAAAATCTAACCTTAGAAGAATATGTGGAAGGAAATGTTTTATGCCGGAAATTGCTGAAGTAGAAACCGTACGACGTACTTTAAAAAGACAAATTTTAAAGAAAAGAATAAAAGAGGTAAAAATACTTTATCCTAAAATTATTTTAAATCATGAAGAAGAGTTTAAAAAAATTTTAATAGGGAATCAATTTTTAGATATTAAAAGAAGAGGAAAGTGGCTAATTTTTGAACTAGAAAACCATTATTTACTGAGTCACTTAAGAATGGAAGGAAAGTTTTTCTTAAAAAATGTTCATGCTCCGATAGAAAAACATGAGCATGTTGTTATTACATTTTCGGATGATTCTGATTTAAGATACCATGACACAAGAAAGTTTGGACGAATGGAACTCATTTTAAAAGAAGACTTAAACACCAATGAAAGAATTCAAAAACAAGGCTTTGAACCTGGTGAAAAAGGTTTAACCAGCGACTATTTATTAGAAAAGTTTCATGATAAAAATGTAGCCATTAAAACGTTACTACTTGATCAAACAATTATCAGTGGTCTTGGAAATATCTATGCGAACGAAGTCTTATTTGCATCTAAAATAAATCCTTTTAAAAAGGGTAGTCAAATGACCAAAAAAGAAGCGGAAGCCATAGTAGAAAATAGTCAAAAAATTATTGAAAGAGCCATAGAACTTGGTGGAACAACGATTAAAAGTTATACTTCTAGTTTAGGAATTACGGGTCGTTTTCAACAAGAACTAATGGTTCATAAAAGAGAAGGTATGCCTTGCCTTATTTGTAAGACCAAAATTAAACGAGAAAAAATAAATGGACGAAGTACCTATTATTGTCCAAAATGCCAAAAAACAGGGGAGGGTTTATAGATGGATTATCAAACAATATTTCAAGAATATTTAAATGCGTATCAAATAGAAGATGTGGATATAGCACCCATCAGAATAAAGATTGCTATTCATTTATGGGAAAAGTATCTTTTTAAAATGCTTAAAAAAGAAAAAAAGAGTTTAGAAGAATGTCTTCATACTCTAAAGAATAGTCAAGAAAAAATAGTGAAATTCGATAATCAAACTGCCCCTATAGAATTTATTCTGCATGGTTGTAATCGTTTTCTATATTATTATGAAAGGAAGTACAATTCCGTCCTTTCCTATTTGACTCTTTTGGATAGTTTAAAAATAGTGATTCAAAATTATAAAGGGAACGACAAAACAAGCTTATTTGTTTTACAAATTCTTTTGCATATATTTGTTGAAACTTTTAACGAAGAAAACATTGCTTTTAACCAAAATGCCAAGAATGCTACTGAACAATTTAAAAATATGGAATTTCCTCAAATACATTTTACTTCGAATGTATCCGATTTGAAAGAGTTTGTAACCCAAACGCTATGCCAATATCCGCAATTTGATTTTTCTTCTTATCACTATAGGTTACTCAAAAAAGAAAATTAAAGTTTTTTAATTGGTTTATTTTGAATTTCAAATGAATAAGTGTTAGTATTCATGATTAAATCATAAATTAAAGAAGCCTTGATTTCCGTTTTATACTGAATAGAATTTTTATTGATTTTGGTAAGACTGGCAATTTCTTTTTTTAAACTTTTCATATAAGTTTGACCTTTTTCATTAAATCCCAAAATTTTAATATAGGAAAGTTCTTGAACATTTTCCTGTTTTTTAATACCTAAAAGAATATGGATACACATACGATTTAATTTATTATAGGTGTATCTTTTGGTTTTAACCAATTGAAGAAATTCATGATAAGTGCTACTTTTTTTCATGGCTTCTACTAATCTGTTTTCAATTCCTTCATCGACCGTTAGAAAATTTTCTAAATGGGGCGTTGTAAGAATTTTGGCTTTTAAAAGAGTAAAATACAGTTCTTCTTTGTATTCTTTTAAATAATGAATAACCTTTTTAGGTAAATATGGAGTAATATCTTCTTGATTATGAAATTTATGACGAATATTGGAAGCACTAATAATCGTATCGGTACTTTCTAAATCATGATAAGAACTTGTTCTTTTAATGGAAATTGGTTCGATTAAAAAATGCTTTTGACGAATAGCTTTTAAGTAAGAGATAGCCAGTAAATCATTCGGATTATTAAAATCGAGTGTTGTATCGATAGCTTTAGCAAGAGCAGTAGGGTAATTGATGCCTTGTTTTAGATATTCTTTAACTCTTTTTTGATAATGAGAATCTTCTATTTGAATGACTATTTTTTTTAATGCTTCCATGTCATTTAATTCGCTCCCAAAAATGAGTTTTTGAACATGAAAAACATTTAAAATCTCAATCGCTTTTTTAGCAAAAATATCAGCAGATTGGGTTCCGTATAAAACAGGAAGTTCCACGACTAAATCCACTCCATAGAAAAGAGCAATTTTTACCTTACTTTCTTTTGTTAAAAGACTGATTTCCCCACGCTCTAAAAAGTAGCCATTTAAAACTAAAATGATACAAGAATCGGGATACATTTCTTTGATTTTTTTTAAGTGATAGATATGTCCATTATGAAAGGGATTGTATTCACAGATAATACCTATGATTTCCATGGTTCACCTTCTTTTTTCATAGTTTAACATAGAATGGCATAAAAAATAAAGTAGATTGTAAGAAAAGGGTTTTTATTATATAATAAAATTGGTGATGAAATGAATATTAATCTTAATACGATTCCAGAAGAAGGATTACAATTGGATACAGATGTTTCTTTTTCCAAAGATTTCTATCAAAATACCACGATTCATGATATAAAAAAATGTCATGTAAAAGGTCAAATTCAATATGACTATGAAAATCATTTAGTAATAAAGCTTCATGCAGAAGGTATTTTTTTACTGAATGATGCTCTTACTTTAGAAGAAATAGAGTATCCCTTTACCTGCGAAATTGATGATAAAATTGAAAATTTAAGTGATTTTTGTGGAGAAATTTATGAAAAAGGTCAAAATACTCTTGATATTCTAGAAATTTTATGGGAAAATATTGTACTGGAAATTCCCATAAGTGCTACCAAAGCCCAAGACAGTGATTTAAACTTAAAGGGTGAGGGTTGGAGCTTTGAGAATGGGAAAAAGCAAGAAATTGATCCAAGATTTGAAAAATTGCAAAAATTACTAGACGAAGGGAAGGAATGAGAATATGTTAAAATTAGACTTACAAAGATTTGCTGTTCCATTTAGAAGAACAAGTAAAACCAAAAAAAGAATGCGTCGTACACATTTGAAAAAAGAAGTTGGAGAAATCACAACTTGTCCTAAATGTGGCGCTCCTTTAAGACCACATCGTGCTTGTACGAAATGCGGTAATTACAAAAACAAGGAAGTCATTAAAACTACGGAAGAAAAATAGTGCGTATCTCGTGCTTTTTTTGTGTATGAAAGGTGAAGAAATATGAAAAATGATATTGGTTATTTTTATGATATAAATCCTACATTGGATATGAATTTTTTTGGAGAATTGTTTTTATTATCCATTGCTTTAAATGATAAAGAACTGATTTACAATCCTAATAAAGAGGAAATATATGCTTATCTACCAAAGGATTATAAGGAATGTATTGAAAAAATTATGTATTCTAAAGATACTGATTGGCCATTTGATTTTGCGAAGTTTATCAATATTACCTTCTATTATGAAAATCAATCCGATTGGGAATGGGCCTTTTCGCAAATTATTCAAGAATATTTAGAAAAAAATGATAAAAAACATCATTATGATTTTTTATTAGATGCAATCGTGATTCCATTTAAACGTCATGAAATTGTATCCGCTTTAAAAAAATATGATCGAGCATCCATTCAAGCAATGGATCATTTTGCAAGACTTGTCCTAAATTTTGCTAAATCTAGACATATGGAATTAACCCAAAAAGAAGCGGAACGTACCAGAAAAAGAGATTATATTCGCGTGAATAAAACGAAGTTTTCCAATTCATATGATTATGAATAAGAGATAAAAGACAAATTTTATTTGACATTCTATTTTATTACTCTATATAATAAAAATAGATTTAGAGATTTGGCAGGGGATTTTGATTTATGAACGAAATAATAACAAAATTATTTGATAATGCAAAAAGTATTTATAAGTTATATCAAGAAATTAAAAAGAACGGCTGGACAAACGACTATGAAAAACTACTTCAATATTTAATCGATAAAGAAACAAAGTTGTTCCATCAATTGGACTATTGGGATTTTGAAGCCCTTGCCCAAAAGGAAGTTTTTCTAATGGATGCTTTTGGTTTGGAGTCTTTAGATATTCTAGATGTTTATCCAGAAATAAGTCCATTAATGCTACCCAATTTAAGAGTTCTTCTGAAATTACATCATTTAGTCGATTTGAAAGAACCTATTCAAAATTTCAACTCTTTAAATTTAGGAATGTTTGAAGTTTTTTACGCAGATGAAAATGATATGATTTTAGATACCATTTATGATTCTTTAACCCTTGAAAATATGGTTCGTCTTATGAACCTTGCGCAAATCGCTAAAAAAGAGAACTTTTTATTCTATGAGGAAATCTCTTCTCAAAGTGAACAAGAAGAATATGAGAAAATGACAGAAGAAATACCAAAAATTCTCGATGCTCTTCCTTATGATTTTATCTATTTAAATGAAACGTTAGAGAATTTATTTTTAGGAGAACGAAAAATAGATTTGCCGTGGAGATTGTTTAATACTTTGTATGCTTATGAAAATAAGTTTGATTCCAAAACTCTTTTGGCAGCCATTAACACATATAATTCTGATATGGCTTTAGGAGAGTTAAATAAGTTGCTTATGCCTAGAAAAACTAGAACCACTAAAGCCGCGTATATAAGAAGCCTATATTTAAATAGTTTGTTAGAAGGCTTAGAAGTCGATGCCTTTCATTTTTTTATGCAAGAAAATGCCGATTCTCTTTTAAGTTTATTATATCCTTTTATGCCCATTAAATGTTTGCAAGCTGTAGCTGGAAAATATTTAGATGTGGAAAACGACCAATATTTAAATGAAGAAAAATCCGTCAAGAAAACCAAAACGAAAAAAATAAAGCAAATTGCCAAAAATCCAAAATCAGAAGGAGAATAAGGTTTAAATAAAAATTTTAACATAAAATTTGCTTGAATAATCCAAAATAATAGTATATAATTTAATTGTCCTTGCTGATATGTCCCGGTAGCTCAGCTGGATAGAGCATACGCCTTCTAAGCGTACGGTCATGTGTTCGAATCACATCCGGGACACCATTTTAAAAAATAAAAGCCTCTAAAAGGCTTTTTCTTTTGGTTTATGGATTCTCCATATTAAATTCCACTTTTTCAATATGATAGGTATCTCTTAAAGAAAGATAAATCGTATATTTGACTTCTTCCCTAATATTTTCGTCGGTCAGATCATCCAACAAATAAGAGTTAAAACTAAGTTTAATTTCATTTTCTAAAATTTCATAGTTTGTAACTTCAGCACTCGCATGTAAATAACTAATGAGATGGGATTCATAAATCGGCGTTGTCTTTAACTTTTCAATAATAATTTCAACGCGTTCTTTATCACTATTATCGATGTAAGTAATAGGAACATAGTAGAAATAGTCGTCATTTTTACTTCCATAATAGATAGTGGTTTTTGTAGTATTTTTAATACTGTCAATATCGTAGACTTTGTTAATACCAAAATCTTTGTTTAAAACCGGTGGCAACTTTTCTTTACTATAGGGAAGAGTTGTTAATTGTTCTCCCTCAACAAAAAGAAGAATAGAAGAAACATCATCTAGTTCCGTTAAAGAATAGACAATAGCTTCAATCATTTTACGTTCCATTTCCTTGGTCGTATTTAAAAATTCTTTCGAAAAATCAATTTTTAATAAGCCATTTTCTAAAGATAAGTTGTTAATTTTGGTTTCTGAGGGGATGACTCCATAAAAATTAGTCGGTAAGTAGTCACTTTCTTTACTTTTTAAAGTTAAAAGACCAATAATTTCTTTGATTTGATTTAATGGTTCTTCTTCTTTTATTCTTGTGGTAATGCGACTTACATAGGCATTTTGATCTAAAACATAGATGGATTTTGTTTGAATATCATTATAAGTTAAGGTTTGTTGATACTCTTTTTCAAGTTTTGTTGGAAAAAAATAAGTAATTAATAAAATTAAAAGGGCTAAGGAAGAAACCGTAATACGTTTAATAATCCTTTTTTTTAACATAGAACATCACCTTTAGTACATTTTATTTTTCTTTCTTTAATTTATGACAATGAAAAAAAGAAAAAATGCCATCTTTTTCAAGATGAACATTTGTTAATCTATGGTAATTTCCCCTAACTTTAATAATTCAACAACAGCTTGAGCACGTCCTTTAACACCAAGTTTTTGCATAGCATTCGAAATATGGTTTCGAACGGTTTTTTCACTAATTCCTAAAAATTCTGCTATTTCTTTCGTTGATTTATTTAAAACCAGTAATTCAAATACTTCTTGTTCACGTGTGGTTAAAATACTACTTTTCATCAAGAATCCTCACTTTCTTTATACTTAATAATCTATAATATTTTATGAAGTATTCCTATTTAAGTGAGAGAATCTGCCTAAAAAAAGAATTAACCTTGAAATTTTACGACAATATACATATGATTTTCATATTCTTCTTGAATAGCTCGAATAATATTATTAGCTAGTGTATTGTTATGTTCTTTACTGGCAACAGTTACCGTAATTTGATCATTTTTAATTTTAATAAAACTTTCTAAATTAAATTTTTCTTTAATTTTCTTTTCTAAACTTTCTTCTTTTCCTTTCGTTACATTTAGAGTTTGAAGAGAATTATAAGCATCATTTTTTTCTTGTAAACTTGCTTCATTATCTAAAAGAATCGTTTGCAAATTTTCCATTTCTTTTAACATTTCTTCTTCATCTTTTACTCTTAGGGAAACCAAAACACTACTTTCATTTGTCTCAACAACTTCACCAGTATCATTTATGGTACTAGTTGTTGCCATATCCAGTAATTGATCACTATCTTTTATAGTAACATAATAAATACCTAGAACTAAAATTAAACTAAATAATGTAACAAACCATATCCCTTGTTTATTAATCATTTTATCCCTCCAACTTAATTAAATGTATGTACAAGTGTTTCTTTTTATGCTAATTTACATGAAAATTTATCTATGCTATAATAAATCTATGGTGATACTATGAAATGGAATTTTGCTTACTTATTTTTAATTTTTATGTTTTATAGTTTTTTAGGATATTTATGTGAAATTGTGTGCTCAAGCATTAAGCAAAAGAAACTGGTAAATCGAGGTTTTTTATGTGGTCCTTATTGTCCTATATATGGAGTAGGAGCTTTATTCATTTTATTTTTTCTATTACGATTTAAAGACGATCCCGTTTTAGTTTATATTTTAGGAGGTATTTTAACATCCGCAATTGAATATATTACGAGTTTTTTATTAGAAAAAATCTTTCATAATAAATGGTGGGATTATAGTAATGAAAAATTTAATTTAAACGGAAGAGTGTATCTGTTTAATAGTTTATTATTTGGTCTAGGCTCTTTGGTTATTATTTACACAGGAAATGATGTGATAAATTATCTATTGAATATGCTTTCTATAAAAGCAATGAATATCTTGGCTTATAGTTTACTTGTTGTATTTGTAATTGATGTTATTTATTCATGCATTATTGCTTATGGATTAAGAAATCGTTTAATTATATGTGAAGAGTTAAAAAATGAAAAATTAGCCAAGATTCCTGAATTGATTGATAAAAGAATTCGTAATCGAATTGAAAAATTTAAGACTTATCCTAAACGTTTATTAGAAGCATTTCCAAATTTGCAAATTAAAAATGCTAAAGAACTAGATTTAATGAAAAAAATAAGAGATAAGAAAAAAGAAAAACAAAAGAAAAGGAAAAAGAAAAAATAGAGGTTGCAAAACCTTTTTTTGATGTCTTGAAAATTATGGTGATTCATAGTAGAATAAAAGTAACAATACGAGGAGGAAAAAGAGAAATGAATAGTTTCAAAAAGAACCTCCCAACCAAGCGAAATAGTCGTCTGGGGGGGGGTCTATTAGAAAATAGAAAACCAGAGGACTTAAAACAATTTAATAAAAATAAGAAGCAAAAACAAATTATAATTGGAAGTATAATAGCAATTGTATTAATAATCGGAGGTATAAGTCTATACCGAAGTTTTGCTATATATGAAGAAAAAGAAACCTTTGATGTCTTAAAAGGAACCATACCTGATTTTCGAAAAGTATATGAAGAAAGAATTCTCTATGGAGCCTATCCTACATTCGATGAAAATGAAGAATTAATTCCAGTAGAAATTGGAGAGAATGGAAAAGTAACAAAAGCCAATTTATACGATGCATGGTATAGTTATGAGGAACAAAGATGGGCAAATGCAGTCATATTAAATGCAACAGGAAAAGCTCAAACTATTGAACCAGGTACTCAGATACAAGAGGAGTGGATAGAAAGTTATTTTGTTTGGATACCAAAATATAGATATAAAATCTGGGATTTAGGGTTATATAATACTGCTAATCTATTAGATTCTAGTAAAGTACATCCAATTGAAATTGAGTTTGGATTAGAAAATACAAAAGATGAAAACGAGAATGAGTGTACCACCCCAACAGAATCTGGAGGAAAAGGAAGTTGCACCTATGAAGATTATATGACCCATCCAGCCTTTTTAGCTTTTGAAAATACTACAGGATTTTGGGTCGGCAAGTTTGAAACAGGATATAAAGATGCAACTTCTTTTACAATGGCTCAACAAAATAAAATAGAATCAAATAAAGTAATCATAAAACCAAACGTCTACAGTTGGAGAGGCATAAATATTTATAATGTCTATAATACAAGTTATAATTATAAAAGAGATTTAGACAGTCATTTAATCAAAAATACCGAATGGGGAGCCGTTACCTATTTATCTCATTCAAAATATGGAGCATGTGATGGGGATTCTTGTGCGGAAATAAGAATAAATAATAACAGTAATTATGTAACTGGATATTCTGCTAAAAATAAACCTACTTGTGGTTATAATAAATTAAATCAAGCTTGTAACATACAAGAAGGGACTGGACTTAAAACAAATGGAACATACGGATATCACTATGGTGACAATAGTAGTCAAGTTGCTAGCACAACCGGAAATTATAGCGGAATCTACGATATGAGTGGGTGTGCTTGGGAATATGTTATGGGGTACTTAGATGGTTATAGTGGTCTATCAAATATAGAATTAAAATATTATGATAAATATTTAAGTAATGCTATTAATACGCAATTTAGTAGTAGGATACTCGGAGATGCTACGGGAGAGTTAGGACCTTTTCAAGTAAGTAGTTATGATAATACTTTTTATAATTCTTCGTGGCATAATAACTTTGCTATGCTATTTACAACTGATAGGCCATATTTGATTCGAGGAGCAAGTTATCACTTTGGTACTAATGCTGGTTTATTTACTTTTATAAATGCTCCAACTTTTGGAGATAATAATATTGCATTCCGTATTGTCCTTTCTCCGGAAGCTTAAAGTATAAAAATGTAAATCATTTATCAAAAAATAGGAAAAAGAAATAAAACTTTCCTGTTTTTGTCTTATAATAAAAGTAAGAAGTAGGTGGGAGAATGGGTTATTTTAGTGAAGAAGATTTAAAGAAAAGAGAAGCAAACAATAACGTTTCTATGAAAAAAGAGGTAACCAAAGATAGTTTAATCAATGCAATATGTTTAATGGATCATACTAAAAAAAGAGAAGCCTTAGAAAAACTATCGATGGAAAAATTAAAACAAATGAAAAATAAACTAGATTTGCTTCAACAAAAAGCCTATTTTAGTCGTTATGGAACAAGTAAAAGAGAAAGACTATATGAATATGAAGACGATTTAGAAGAAAAGGATGGTTTTTCACGTTCATGAATAAAGATATTAATGCTTTTTTAGAATACTTGAAAATAGAAAGAAATGATAGTGAAAATACCATTATTTCTTATAAAGAAGAATTAGAAAAATATGCATCCTTTTTAGAGCAAAAAAAAATAAATTTTTTAAAAATTACCAAAGAAGAAATTAGAGATTATTTAAAATATTTGGATGGTTTAAAGTATAAAAATCGCAGTATTGCTAAGAATTTAAGTGCTTTACGTAGTTTTTATCGCTATTTAGTTGGAGAAGGGAAATTAGAAAAAAATATTTTTGCGAGTATTAAAAATCCCAAATTAGAAAAAAGACTTCCTAATTTCGTAAGTGAAATTGATATGGAAACCATTTTGGATTTTCCCAATATAAAGACGTATCAAAAAACCATTTATACGAATCGCGATTTGTTAATTCTTGAAATGCTTTATGATACTGGATGTCGTGTTTCAGAACTAGCAAGTATTAAACTAAAAGATATAGATGAGAACGAAAGAAAAATAAGAATTCTTGGAAAAGGTGCCAAAGAACGCATTGTTTTTTATGGAGAATATACGAAAGATACATTAGAGGAGTATTTAAAAGAACGAGATATTTTGCTAGATGGAAAGACGAGTGAATACCTTTTTGTTGCCAAGAATAGTTTAAAGATAACACCGAGAAGAATTGCGCAAATCCTAGATGCAATTCTAGAGTTAGTGGCGATTAAAAATAATGTGACACCCCATACCATCAGGCATACTTTTGCGACCCATTTATTAAATAATGGTGCAGACTTAAGAAGTGTGCAAGAACTTTTAGGACATTCTTCTTTATCGACCACTCAAATTTATACGCATGTTTCAAATGAACAATTAAGAAAAGTATATTTAAGTGCCCATCAAGATACGCGAAAATAGTGTCTATATTTTGTCAAAATACGAGAAGTTTCTTGTCGTATTTTTTTTCCGTTGCTATAATTGGAATAGACCATTTTAAAGGAGGAAATAAGATATGGCAAAATATGTGTACTTGTTTAGTGAAGGTAACAAAGATATGCGTGAACTTTTAGGTGGTAAAGGTGCCAATTTAGCAGAAATGACCAATATTGGTATGCCAGTTCCAAGAGGGTTTACGATTACAACCGAAGCATGTACAAATTATTATGATAATAATGAAACAATTAGTGAAGACATTAAAAATGAAATTTTAAAAAAAGTTGAAGAACTTGAGGCGATGACCGGTAAAACATTTGGAGATAAAACCAATCCCCTTTTAGTAAGTGTAAGAAGTGGTGCAAGAGCGAGTATGCCTGGTATGATGGATACCGTTTTAAATTTAGGCTTAAATGATGAAGTAGCTGTTGGATTCACCGAAGCTACTAATAACAAACGTTTTGTGTATGATTCTTATAGAAGATTTATTCAAATGTTTGCTGATGTTGTAAAAGGTTATCCGAAGAGTTCTTTTGAAAGACATTTAGATAAAGTTAAGGAAGAAAAAGGTGTCAAATACGATACGGAACTAACCGAAGACGATATGGTTCGTATCACCGAAGATTTTAAAAATATTTATAAGGAAATTGCGGGAGTACCTTTCCCACAAGACCCTAAAGAACAATTAATTGAAGCCGTAACGGCAGTATTTAGAAGTTGGAACAATGAAAGAGCGATTTACTATCGTAGAATGAATGATATTCCATCTTCTTGGGGAACAGCCGTAAATGTTCAAGAAATGGTTTATGGAAACCGTGGAGATAATTCTGGAACAGGGGTAGCTTTCACAAGAAACCCTGCAACAGGAGAAAAGAAATTATATGGTGAATATTTAATTAATGCCCAAGGAGAAGATGTGGTTGCAGGTATTCGTACTCCAGAACCAATTAGTAAACTAGAAACCGATATGCCTGAGGTGTATAAACAATTTGTCGAGATTGCTGAGAAGTTAGAAAATCACTATAAAGATATGCAAGATATGGAATTTACAATTGAAAATGGTAAACTCTTTATGCTTCAAACGAGAAACGGAAAACGTACCGCTGCTGCTGCACTAAAAGTTGCTGTTGACTTAGTAAACGAAGGTATGATTACAGAAGAAGAAGCCTTATTAAAAGTAGAACCAAAACAATTGGATGCTTTGCTTCACCCAACATTTTCTAGTGATGCCTTAAAAAATGGTGAAGTGTTAGCAACAGGTCTTGCCGCAAGTCCTGGAGCTGGGGCAGGAAAAATTCACTTTAATGCGGAGGATGTTATAGAAGCCTCTAAACGTGGAGAAGATACGATTTTAGTTCGTCTAGAAACGAGTCCTGAAGATATTGAAGGAATGAATCATGCTAAAGGAATATTAACCATTCGTGGTGGAATGACCAGCCATGCCGCTGTTGTTGCTCGTGGAATGGGTCGTTGCTGTGTTAGTGGTTGTGGTGAACTAAAAATCGATGAAGAAGCAAAAACCATTACAACAAAAGATGGAAAAGTGTTACACGAAGGCGATGAAATCTCTATCGATGGAAGCACAGGTAAAGTTTATAATGGCATTTTAGAAAGTGTTGAACCAAGTATTAGTGGAGACTTTGAAACCTTCATGAATTGGGCCGATAAGGTAAGAAGAATGAAAATTCGTACCAATGCTGATACACCGAAAGATGCCAAACAAGCAAGAACGTTTGGCGCAGAAGGAATTGGCTTATGCCGTACTGAGCATATGTTCTTCGAAAGTGAACGTATCTTTAACTTTAGAAGAATGATTGCATCTGAAACGGTCGAACAAAGAGAAGAAGCTCTAGAAAAAATCTTACCATATCAAAGAAATGACTTTGAAGAGTTATATCGTGCGATGGCACCATATCCAGTAGTCATTCGTTATCTTGACCCACCACTTCATGAATTCTTACCAAAAGAAGATGAAGAAATTAAGAGTCTTGCCGAAAGTTTAAATATGAGTTTTGATGCTTTAAAAACAAGAATTGAATCTTTAAAAGAATTTAACCCAATGATGGGACATCGTGGATGCCGTCTTGCCATTACGTATCCAGAAATTGCTAAAATGCAAACGAGAGCCGTTATCGAAGCAGCCATCAACGTAAATAAAGAAGGATTAAATGTTGTACCTGAAATCATGATTCCTTTAGTTGGAGATGTAAACGAACTTAAATTTGTTAAAAAAGTCGTTTGTGAAACAGCTGATGAAATCATTAAAAATGCTGGTGTTTCTTTAGAATACAAAGTAGGTACAATGATTGAAATCCCAAGAGCAGCCATTCTAGCCGACAAAATTGCTGAAGAAGCTGAATTCTTCTCATTTGGTACAAACGATTTAACGCAAATGACTTATGGATTCAGTCGTGATGATGCTTCTAAATTCTTAAATGACTATTATGATAAGAAAATATTTGAATTTGACCCATTTGCTCGTATTGACGAAGATGGTGTTGGTGCACTTGTTCGCATGGCTTCTGAAAAAGGAAGAAGTACAAGAAGTGATTTACATTTAGGTATTTGTGGTGAACATGGAGGAGATCCTGTAACCATCAATTTCTGTGAAACGGTTGGACTTGATTATGTCTCTTGCTCTCCATTTAGAGTACCGATTGCTAGACTTGCTGCAGCTCAAGCTGTAATTAATAATCGCAAGTAAATTTTTATAAATAATAGTTTGTAAGAACGAATATAATATTAATATATACTTTGAGTTTAGGTAAAAAAATTTCTTGACAATAAAAAGGTCATAAAAATGATTGAATTAAAATGGAAGTTCCCGATAGTAATAAAAAATTAATTTATAAGAGAAATATCCCACATTAAATGGGATTTTTAAATGAAAAAATAGTTGAAAAATTAAAAAAAAAGTATATTATATTAACAAGGGAAGAAAAGACTCCACGCAAAAAAGTGCACGTAGTAAAGTCTTTTTACGACTAACTTCCCGTACATTATAGAAAAAAATAATTAATATTTGGCTTATTTGCCAATGAAAAGGTCGTTAAGAAAACGACCCTTTCATTGATTAGAAGTCTTCAGGATTTAGAGAAACATCGTCAGGATTAATTTTGGAATAATTAAGTTTAGAAATAAGATCAGGAAAAAGTTCATTGGTTAATTCAAAAGGAGTTTTATTATCTAAGGATTGTCTAGGAATATTATTAATTATATTTTCTAATTTATGGATTTGTTCTTGAGAGAAACAATCAAAAGAGGTGCCTTTAGGAAATAATTTTCTAATATATTCATGATTTTTTTCAATGCAACCTTTTTGCCAAGAAGAATAAGGTTTGCAATAAAAAACATTACAAGTTTTATTTCCAGATATAGTATCTATTTCGATGTTTTTAGGATTAAAAAATTCAGTGCCATTATCAGTAAGAACAATTCTAAATACTTTAGAGAAAAGTTTAATGCCAAGCTTTTCTTTTAATTTGGAAAATTCTTCATCGACACAAAACATAGTTTTAGAAT
>CANRJW010000013.1 GCA_947631035.1 uncultured Bacilli bacterium | reverse complement strand
GGCGCTTAGCTCAGTTGGTTAGAGCACCTGCCTTACAAGCAGGGGGTCATAGGTTCGAGTCCTATAGCGCCCACCATTTTATTTTTTTTGCCGACTTAGCGTAATTGGTAGCGCAACTGACTTGTGGGATAGAAGTGATTATTACTTCTTCCCTATCAGAGTAATATAGATATTGTATTATTCCGATAGGGAAGAAGAATAAAAGCTTGCTTGAACTATCTTGCACCCTTATTTGGAAACATTTAAGGTGGACGTCGCTAATTCGGGGAACTCTAAGTGAGCTATATAAAGTATAGTTTATATGACAATCCCGAGCTAGAGAGTAAATCTCAAGTGTAGAGACTTTATACGATGGGTCTAAGTTAGAAATGATATGACTAAGAGAAAGTCCAGACTACAAACAAGCAATTGGTAGTGAAAACTATAGTAGTATGAATCAGTAGGTTGGGGGTTCGATTCCCTCAGTCGGCACCACTTTTGGAGGGATAGCGAAGTGGTCAAACGCGGCAGACTGTAAATCTGTTCCTTCGGGTTCCATGGTTCAAATCCATGTCCCTCCACCATTTCTGTTTATTGCCTCGTAGCCAAGTGGTAAGGCATCAGACTTTGACTCTGACATTCCGGTGGTTCGAACCCACCCGAGGCAGCCATTTTAATTTTTTGATCCGCTAGCTCAGTAGGTAGAGCATTTGACTTTTAATCAAAGGGTCTTGGGTTCGAATCCCAAGCGGGTCACCATTTTAAAATATCACTCAAACTTCGGTTTGGGTTTTCTTTTGTTAAAAAAAACGAGTAAACAGAATTCTTTATAACTCAGTAAACTCATTTGTTTTATTAAAATTATTTTCATGTTCATTAAGAACTAAACTTGTGGTAGAAAGAAGCATTTCGGCAATGGAACAAGCATTCACAATCGCTTGTTTCATTACGACATAAGAATCAAATACTTTAGTATTTCCAATTTCTTCAAACTTTTCATTAGAAACATTATAAACCAATTGATAGTGTTCTTTTTCAATTCTTGTTTGAATCTCTTCAACATCGATTCCTGCATTCATTAATATTTGTTTAAAAGGAATTTCTAAAGTTTCTTTTAAAACGCAATCGGTTTCTTGTAGAATTGGCAATGCACTAGCAAGTTTTAAAAAGGTAATTCCTCCTCCAACAATCGTTCCTTGACTAGCACTTTCTAAAGCACATAAAGCATCTACAAGACGCATTTTCTTTTCATGACTTTCCGTTTTTGTTGGTGCCCCAATCTTTATTTTTGCTAAACCATTTAAAAACATCGCCATTCTCTTTGAATAAAATTCTTGATCAAATTCCTCTTTAATGTTCTCCAATTCTTTTTGAATAGTGGCAACATAATCTAAAGTCTTTTTCGAAGACGTAAAAGAAATCAAAGCGTTTTCATTGGTTAAAATACAATGTTCACAAGTTCCGATATTTTCCTTTCGGTTTGTAAGAAAAGCAATATCCTGGTTAATTATTTTTTGCTTCATACCAAATTCATTTATTTTCAAAAGAGCACAATTTAAAGTTCCTTCTTTATTGAAATAAAGGCATTCCTCTTTAAAAGAATCCGTATAAGAATTGGCTATAAAAAGCAAATCTCTTTTATTTTTCATAGCATCATTGACATACAGACTATAATTTTCTAAACAATCCGCTAATTCTTCAATAAAAACAAAAATTGGCTTATGAAAAACTCTTTTTTCTTGCTCATTTAAGAAAAGTGGACTGGCAAGCTCAATAGGAAAACAATACCCCTTTTGATACGTTACCTCTAATTTATTTTCATTGACTTCTTCAATCTGTATACCATTCTTGGTTTTAATTTTTTGATAAACCTCGTAAATAAAAAGTCCCATTTCTTCGTCATTAGCAGCAATTTTTGCAATATCTTCATATTCTTTTTCTGTCGTTTTTCTTTTTTCCTTTTCTAATAGTTCCAAAACTTTTCCTAAACTTTGTTCTAAGTTTTTCTTTAAAAGCATAGGATTCATGCCTTTTTGGATTAATTCACAACTTAAATCAAAGATACTTTCTAATAAGACAAGAGTTGTTGTCGTCCCATCTCCGACATTTTCATCGGTTTTTAAAGAAGCTTCCTTGGCGATTTCTAAAATCGTATTGATAATAGCATCATCAGATTCAATATTTCGAGCAATAGTTGCTCCATCATTGGTAATAAAAGGTGTAAATAAAGAATGATCAATAATAACATTTCTTCCTTTAGGACCTAAAGTCGTTTTTACTGTATCACAAAGCAAATGAATTGCTTCTTGCATTTTTTGATATAACTCTTCTTTCATAATAACTTTTCTCATAATTCGCTTTCGACCTCCAACATATATTTCCAATATTTTTTCGGCATAAAATTTCTTCGACATCGTTCATTTTTGCGTTCTTTAATGCCAATGGTATCATAGAATGTTTTCCACAATTGTGCCATTTGTTTTTCTTCTTCACTTTCCTTAATCGTATCGAGTGAAAAAGTATTTGCATCAACTAAAATGTATTTTTTCTTATCATATAAACTTAGTATGTTTCTTTTAACATCTTTTATCAGCCAATATTCATTTTTTAAACGTTTTTGAAAATGATGTGAGAGAATCCTTAAACAATCACTTACCGGTTCAATTTCTGCATATAAAAGATGATTTTTTAGTTCTTTAAAACGAATAAAACCTTTATACTTATGACATTCATGACTTACAAAACTAGAAATTTTTAAAACTTTATCCACACATTTTAAATTACGATATTTAAGAATATTTTCTCTATACTTTAAACCATTTAAATAAAAATAATACAAAATCAGTTCTAAATTATCCACATCAGAGATAAAAACATAATACATATTTTGTAAAGCTCTAATACCAACGAAATGAATCACTTTCGATAAAATATTTTCATCTTCTTCAATTTTTAAATGGATGACAGTATCAAGTAAAGTAACTTGATAACGGGTATTTTTAATTTGAAAAGGTTTAATGTGATGACGTATTAGGTAGTCAATTAGATTTAAAAGACTAATAAAAGTATCTTGATAAATATAGACGCTATTCATTAAAAAGCCTCAATTGTTCATATTCTTTTTTTAAGGGAGTTTGTTCTTCTAAAACTAAGTTGGCCTCAATAAACTTTTTTTGATACATCGTAGGGTTAAGCAAATATTGATGATTACAGGTAATAAAGTATTTGGCTCTTTTTAAAACAACCCCCATTTTTTTTAAGTCATCAAAAGTAATCGTAAACACTTTTCTAGAAGAAAGAATTCGTTTGGCACTCGTAATACCAATACCCGGTATTTTTAATAAATCATAATAAGAACAAGTATTAATTTCTTTAGGAAATTCTTCTAAATGATGGAGTGCATAATCACACTTAGGATCTACTAGAATATTAAAATTCGGCTTTTTTTCGTTTAATAAATCACTAACTTTAAAATGATAATAACGAAGTAACCAGTCGGCTTGATAAAGACGATTTTCGCGTTTTAAAGGAGGTTGTTCTAAAGTTGGTAAAAAAGAATCATGATTAACACCAATATAAGCAGAATAAAAAACCCGTTTCAGTTGATAATTTTGATACATAAAAGCACTTTTGTTCATAATTTCTAAATCACTTTCTTTAGTAGCCCCAATAATCATTTGAGTACTTTGACCAGCAGGAACAAATTTCTTATTTCGGTTTGTTTTCACATATTGCATGATTTGATTCACTTTTTTACTTTCTTTATTGGGAGCAAGTAATTTTAAACCATTTTCTGTAGGAAGTTCTATATTAGCACTTAATCGGTCCACTAAAAGTCCTAGTTCTTTTAAGAGTTTTTCACTAGCTCCTGGAATAGCTTTACAATGAATATAGCCACCAAAATGATATTTCTTTCGTAGTAAAGTTACCGTTTTAATTAAAAGTTCCATTGTATAATCAGGACTTTTAATGATTCCTGAACTTAAAAATAAACCTTCGATATAATTTCTTCGATAAAAATTCAAAGTAATCTCACAAACTTCTTCAGGTGTAAATAAAGCCCTTTTAATGTTATTGCTTCTTCGATTTAGACAGTATTTGCAGTCGAAGATACAAATATTGGTCATAAGAATTTTTAATAAAGAAATACATCTTCCATCACTAGCAAAAGAGTGACAAATTCCTGAAAAAGCTGTTGCGCCCATTCCGCGGTTACTTTTTCTCGTACTACCACTTGAGGAGCAAGAGGCATCGTATTTGGCACTATCAGCAAGAATTTTTAATTTTTCTTTTAAATCCATTTGTTCTTCACCAATAATTATTATAATATAGAATAAAATTGAAATCAAACAAATGTTTGCAATTTGACATGGTAATTTTTAGCAAAATTACTCTTCTTCTTTAACAATACTTTTCGGATAGGGTTTCCTTTCATCTGTTAAATAAAGAATATAATCTGTACTTGTTTTATAAAAATGAGCAAGTTTAATTAAAATATCATTAGGAATATTAACATCGTTTTCATAGTGCGAATATCCCCTTTGTGACATATTTAGTATTTTGGCGATATCTTTTTGCAGTAAATCCTTATCTTCTCTTAATTCTTTCAGTCTTGTTCTCATTTTTCTTCACCTATTTTATTTAATCATAGACTAATTTAGGCTATTGACTTTTAGCCTTAATCAGGCTATAATGAATTAACAATAGTCTAGATAAGGCTATGATTTTAGGAGATAATATGAATTTAAAACGATTTAATAAACATAGGAAACAAAAAGAAATTGTAATTGGAAGTATAATAACAATCATAGTCATAATCGGAGGTATAAGTCTATACCGAAGTTTTGCCATGTATGAAGAAAAAGCTTCTTTTGATGTATTAAAAGGAACTGTACCAGATTTTAGTACAAAAGACATAACCTTAGCTTTTACTATAGATGGACAAACTCAAACGAATACTAACTTTCCAAATAAAGGTGAAGGTTACATAGTAGAAAATGTAGAATGTGAAGATAATGTAATAGCTAATTGGAATAATAGTACATGGAGTTTAGAGAATATAAAGAATAATGGAGAAGCAAAGAAAGTAAAATGTACAGTAAAATTTAAAACAATAAAAGGAGAACCAATCTTAAATGGAGCAGACCCAGTTCTTGGAGAAGGAATGATACCAGTAAAAATAGGGGACAAAGGAGTTGTAAAAAAAGTAAAACCTGAAAGTGGAGAATGGTATAGTTACGAAGATAAAGAGTGGGCAAATGCAGTCATACTTGTTGATGGAACGAAAGAACCAGAAGTAGGAGAAGAAATACAAGAAAGTGATATCGAAAGTTATTTTGTATGGATACCGAAATATAGTTATCGTTTGTTTGATGTCCAATCAGGGAATTATCCTTCAGAAACAGGAATTATTAGCAAAAATAATTTAGCCATACAAATAAAATTTGGGCTTATCAATACAAACGATAGTGTGAAAGACGAATGTACAACCCCAATGAATAAAAATAAAACACAAGGATTATCAGGAGAAAGTTGGAATTGTGAAATGGGGAATTATATAACACCTTCTGCATTTTTAGCCTTTGGAGGAAATGGATTTTGGGTAGGAAAATTTGAAACAAGTCAAAACAATAATGGCGGAATACAAATCAAACCAAATGTAACAAGCTGGAGAAATATTGCAATTGGAGACGCATTTAAAAATTCTCAAAACTATATGTCTAAGTTACAAAGTCATTTAATGAAGAATACAGAATGGGGAGCAGTGGCTTATTTAACGCAAAGTATCTATGGAAGATGTGACAAAAATAAAACGTGTAGTGAAGTAACAATTAATGGTTATAGTAACTACAAAACTGGATATACGAATACTACAGCCTATGGTGAACAAGATAATGAGCAATTAGCAAGTACCACAGGAAATTACAGTGGTATTTATGATATGAGTGGTGGAGCATGGGAACTAATGGCGAGTGTTATAGTAGGAACTGATGGTAAAACTCCAGTATGGGGGAGTAGCGGATTAGACTTATCTACATTAAATGATTCAAAATATTATGATGTATATAAGAATTATGGAACTTCTATAGGAAATTGGAATAGTCGAATATTGGGTGATGCTATAGGAGAAGTAGGACCATTTGCTGTATATGGTAATTCTGGAACCCATTGTGGTGGTGGATGCTTAATAGGTTCAATGTATGGAGATTATGCTTGGTGGCTTACCTCGGGGTTGCCATTCGGTTTTCGCGGTGGAAGAGCAGACGACGCATCCTTTAATAATGGGAGTTATAGTGGAATTTTCGCATTTTCTCATTCTGATGGCGGTGGTGGAGTTGATAAGGGATTTCGTATTACTTTGGGATAAAATATATAAATTTCATTTTAAGTTAGAATTCATGAACATCTTGAAAATTCCAATGATTCATAAGAGAAAAGAAACAATTATAAGTTTTTTTTTTGGTTCATTTGACTAAATTTCCAAGTGAAAGATTTTTCAATATTTAGTAAAATCTTTCAGTTGAGTGAAAGATTTTATTGACTTGCAAAAAATCTTTCAGTAAAATAGAACTAGGTGACTAGGAATGATTAAAAGAGAGAAATATTTAAAACAAATAAGAGAATTTTATGATACAGATTTAATTAAAATTATTACGGGAATAAGAAGATGCGGTAAATCCGTTATTTTAGATCAAATTAAAGAAGAAATAAGTTCAAAAAGTAACAATATTCTTTACTTAAATTTTGAAGATAAAAAAATCAATGCGAATCTATATAATGGAGATTTATTAATCGATTACATAAATGAGCATAGAAAAAAAGGAAAATGTTACATCTTTTTAGACGAAATTCAAATGGTTGATGGATGGGCCGAAGCAGTTAAAACCTTAAGATTATATAACAATTCAATTTTTATTACTGGTTCTAATTCTAAATTGCTTTCAAAAGAATTTACTAAAGAACTTAGTGGAAGATATGTTTCTTTTCGTATAAGACCTTTAGTATATAAAGAAATTCAAGAATATGCAAAAGAACTAAAAATTGATGTTTCAATTACCGATTATTTAATATGGGGAGGTTTTCCAAAAAGATTTGAATTCAATACTTTAGATGCTCAAATCAGGTATTTAAGTGATTTAGAAGATGCCATAGTTTTAAATGATTTAATCAGTCGCTATAATATTAAAAAAATAGAATTATTTAAAAGTTTAGTTCGTTTTATTACAGAGTCAAATAGTCGTATTATTTCTGCAAAATCTATTCAAGAGTATGTTAAGAATATGTATGAAAATTGTTCTATTAATACAATAATAAAATATATAAGTTACTTAGAGGAAGCCTATATAATTGAAAAGATACGCCCATACTCTCCAAAGAAAAAAAGTGAACTAAAATATTATTATAAAATATACGATGAAGATGTTTGTTTTAATTCTTTAAAATGTATGGATAACAAATATGATTTAACACATAATTTAGAAAATATTGCTTATAACGAACTTATTTATATGGGCTACAATGTAAATGTGTTTAACGATAAAGGCTTAGAAGTTGATTTTTTAATTAACAAAAATGGAAAACAATATTATATTCAAGTAGCTTATAGTATTGTAGAAGACAAAACATACGAAAGAGAATTTAGACCTTTCAAAAATTTAGATAATAATTCTAAAAAAATAATTATTACCAATGATGATGTTGATTATTCAACAAGCACAGTTACACATATTAAATTAAAAGATTTTTTATTAATGAATTCATTAGAAGATTTATAATAAATAGGAATAGATATAAAACTTTATCGACTTAGATAGAGTTTTTTTCTTAGTATTTGTTTTCTACCATTGGAAATACTAAATACCAAAGAGGTAATAGTATGAATAAATTAAAAAAATATAATGAAAAAAGAAATTTTAAAAAAACCAAAGAACCTGTTGGAAAAGTAAAAAATACCAAGAAAAAACTTCATTTTGTGGTCCAACATCATCTGGCCCGTAAAGACCATTATGATTTACGTTTAGAATGGAATGGAACAATGATAAGCTTTGCTGTTCCAAAAGGACCTTCTTATAACCCAAAAGACAAACGCCTGGCGATTCATGTTGAAGATCATCCTTTGTCCTATCGTCATTTTGAAGGAATTATTCCAAAGGGAGAATATGGGGGAGGAACAGTTATGGTTTGGGACGAAGGATTTTGGGAACCATTAGGAAATCCCCATAAAGACTTTAAAAATGGTTCTATCAAATTCAAACTATTGGGTAAGAGATTAAAAGGACAATGGACTTTAATTCATTTTAAAGAAGATAATTGGTTACTTATAAAAGAACAAGACAATATTTCTATGTATAAAAATATTTTAGAATACGATACAAGCATAAAAACCGGAAGAACAATGGAAGAAATTGCTCATAATATAAAAGTTAAGAAAAACTCTAAAAAAGAAGGAATTGTGGAAGGAACATACATTACCAATCCAACCAAAAAAATTTATTCTCATGTTACCAAAATGAATATCGCCACCTATTATCAAAAAATTTCTGAAAGAATGATGCCTTATATTGAAAAAAGAATACTTTCTGTTATTCGTTCTCCAGAGGGAATAAAAGGGGATATCTTTTTTAAAAAACATTTAGACAATGAAAATAAAGGAATTGGCAAAATAAATTTAAAAAATGAAAATGGAAATCGTGAAGATTACTATTATTTAAAAGATACCAGCGGACTTTTATCAGAAGTACAAAGGAATAGCTTTGAGTTTCATGTATGGGGAAGTCGAGTAGAAGCCTTAAATGTTCCTGATTACCTAGTATTTGATTTAGACCCTGATGAAAAATTAGGATTAAAAAAAGTAAGAGAAGGAGTAAAAGATTTAAAAAGTATTTTAGACGAACTAAAACTGACTGCTTTTTTAAAGACAAGTGGTGGAAAAGGATATCATGTTGTTGTTCCTACCAAAAAATTAAAGACATGGAAAAGTTTTCGTGAATTTGCCAAAAATATCGCAGATTTAATGGAAGCCAAATGGCCGAACAAATACACAAGTAATGTGAGAAAAGAAAATAGAAAAGGCAAGATTTTTATAGATTGGATTCGCAATACCAAAGGAGCTACAAGTGTTGCTCCCTATTCTCTTCGTATTCGCAAAAAATTAAGAGTTTCTATGCCAATCCGTTGGAGTGAACTTGATAAAATAGCCCCCGATGAAATTACTATGGATATGGCAATAAAACGTTTAAAAAGAAAAGACCCTTGGGAACATTTTTACGAAGTGAATTAAGTTTTCATGATTGAAATTTATGGTGATTCATAGTAGAATTAGATTAAGATATGGAGGAGAAAGAGAAATGAATAATTTCAAAAAGAACCTCCCAACCGAGCGAAATAGTCGTCTGGGGGGGGGGTATATTAGATAATAATAGAAAGGAACCCAAACGACGAATAAAGATACTGCTAGTAGGAATTATAGCAGGATTATTCATATTAGTAGGAACGAGTTATGCATGGTGGACATCAACAGCAACTCAACAAGGGATTAATGAAGTGCAAAGTAGTTGTATTAAAGTAGCAATAGAAAAGGAACAAGATAATATAAAGTTACAAAATGCTTATCCTTTAACAGATAAACAAGCAGAAGAATTAACACCTTATCAATTTACAATAACAAATACTTGTAACACAATAGTGGATTATACTGTGAAATTAGAGAAGTTGATGCAAACGAATGGACAAGAGGATAAATTATTAAATAGTAAGTATATAGCAGTAGAGTTTAATGGAGGGCAAAAAGAACTACTATCAAACTATCCAGAAGGAAACAAAACTTATGAAGGAGCAGATTATAAATCAGTCGAAGCAAGAGAACTCATAAAGGGAACATTAAACGGAAATGATACAAAAACGTATACAATAAAACTATGGATGGACGAAAGTGTAGAAGCAACGAGTGATTCAATGAATAAAAGTTTTATCAGTAAAATAGTAGTAGATGGAAGTCTAAATGAATTAGCGGTTTATAATGAACCGAAATTACATGGAGCAGACCCGGTATTAGGGAATGAAGATAATAAAGAAGAAATTGCCTTATTATCAACCAATACACTAGCAGAAGAAGAACCAACAACAAACGATAAACTAATACCAGTCATTATAAGTGATAATGGAACAATTACTAGAGCAGATTTAGCCCATGATTGGTATAATTATGAAGAGAAGAGATGGGCGAATGCTGTTATACTAACAGAGGGAACAGCAGAACCAGAAGTAGGAGCGGAAATACCGGAAACAAATATCGAGAGTTATTTTGTATGGATACCGAAATACAAATATAAGATATTTGACATGGGGAAATATACTGAAGTATTACAAGATGGAAGTGAACTACCTGATAAAGGGCCAAATACTTCAATAGAGATAATCTTTGGGAATACTGATACAACAGATACAGGAACAACAAATGGAGAAAGTGAATGTGAAAGTCCAAAGGTATCAGGACAAGATGGACAATGTGAAGTAGGCAAGTGGATGACGCATCCAGCATTCTTAGCTTTTCCTGAAAGCAAAGGTTTATGGGTTGGCAAATTTGAAACTGGATATAACCAAAATGAAGATAATTCTTTAACGAATACAACAGGTTGGACAGTTAGTGGTGCTCAAAATGATACAACTGCTTCAAATAAAGTTATTATAAAACCAAATGTCTATAGTTGGAGAGGTATAAGCGTAGGAAATGCTTTTCAAACATCACTTGCATATCAAAAAGAATTAGAAAGTCATATGATGAAGAATACAGAGTGGGGAGCAGTTGCTTATCTTACTAACTCCATCTATGGAAGATGTGATAAAGAAAAAGGAACCTGTGAAGAAGTTAGAATCAATAATAATAGTAATTATGTAACGGGCTATGCATCAACAACAGAACCAAATACTGGTTTTGGTGGTTATAAAGATTATGGGAATGTAGCACCTAAGAGTGATAATGAAACTGGGTCAGGTGAATTTAAAGGAACCTATAATTACACAAATCCAAAAAGTAATAATGCAAGTACAACGGGAAATTATAGTGGAATCTATGATATGTCTGGAGGTGCATGGGAATATGTTATGGGAGTAGATATAAATGGGGGTTTAGATATTGGAGATGAAAGCGGATTAACATTAGAAAAAATTGAAGCCAAATATTATGATAAGTATTCAAATTCAAAGAATACTGAATATAACAAGCGAATCTTAGGAGATGCCACAGGAGAAATGGGACCTTTTATACCGATAAAGTTTGGTCAACAAACGAATCGAGAAAGTTCTTGGTACGACGATTTGGCTTGGTTTCCTATCTCTATTAACCCTTGGTTCAAAAGGGGAGCTTTGAATGATTATGGCATCAATGCTGGTGTTACTAGTTTCGCTGATGAAAAAGGTGGAGGCGTACGAACTATCAGTTTCCGTGTTGTTCTAGCCTTAAATTAAATAGAAATAACCAAATTTACTAATATAAAGATTCCGTGCTATAATAAAACAAGAAACGGAGTCTTTTTTATGACATTTTCAACCCGATTAAAAGAAGAAATTACAGAATATGATAGTAATCCCATTGAAAAAAGAGCAGAACTTTCTGCCATTTTAAGATATGATGCAAAATTAGAAAAAGATAAAATTACCATTACAAGTGAAAATGCTAAAATCGCAAGAAGAATCTACTCTTATATAAAAGAAATATTTGGTATTAATATTAAAATTATTATTCGTATTCAAAAAAGATTTCGTATTAAACAAATCTATATTTTAGAAATAAAAGAAAAAATAGAAGACATCTTAGAATCTTTAAATATTTATGAACATCGTAAAAAACTGAAAGCAAATATGGATTATTATGAAGCCGAAGAAGAAAAAATTGCCTACTTAAAAGGAGCCTTTCTAACAACAGGTTCCATAAGTGACCCTGCGACAAGTGGTTATCATTTGGAATTTGTTTTTAATACAAAAACAGATGCTGATTTTATCAAAAACATGTTAAAAACTTTTAAAATAGATGCCAAAGTTATAAAAAGAAGCAGTCGTTATATGACTTATATTAAAAGTGGAGAAACCATTAGTGATATGATAAAAATGTTCCAAGCAGTAAATTCTTTATTTTACTTTGAAGATATACGAATTTATAGAGATCATAAGAATATGGTCAATCGTCTTAATAACTGTGAAATTGCCAATCAAGAAAAAACAACTCTTACTGGTTTGAAACAAATGAAAGATATTGAATTTCTAAAGCAAAATGATTTAGTAGATTTATTAGATGAACACACCAAGATTGTTTTAGAATATCGTTATAAATATCCTGAATCTTCTTATAGTGAACTGGCGGAAATTATTTCTATGGAAACTGATTATAAGATAGGAAAGTCAGGTATTAATCATCATTTTATTAAAATGAAAAAATTAATAGAGCAATATGAAAAAAATAAATCTTAAACAAATCTTAAATAGTTCTTTATCGTATTGCTAAAATGTGTTAAAATAAAAGTATCATAGGAGGAGAAAGAGAAATGAAAAGTTTCAAAAAGAGCCTCCCAACCGAGCGAAATAGTCGTCTGGGGGGGGGGTATATTAGATAATAATAGGAAACCAGAGGACTTAAAGCGATTTGATAAAAATAGAAAACAAAAAGAAATTATAATTGGAAGCATAATAGCAATTGTATTAATAATTGGAGGTATAAGTCTAATCGCAAGTTTTGCTATGTATGAAGAAAAAGAAACCTTTGATGTATTAAAGGGAACTATACCTGATTTTGCAAGTGGAGATATTAATCTTGCTTATACAATTGATGGAGTAACAGGAACAGAAAATTTTCCTACAAAAGAGTCAGGATATTATGGAACAAAAGTAGAATGTAAAAATGGAGCAACAGCGGATTGGAGTAACAAATATTAGGGACTAATAAACGTGAAAGCAAATGATAATAAAAAAGTAGTATGTAATATAACATTTGAAACTAAAGTGTTATTTTCTGAATATATTTTAAATCAAGTAGAAGATGATGATTTATTAGAAAAAGTAGAACATGAAACAACGGAACAAACAGGAGATAATGCCAAAATAGATTATCGATATATTGGAAGTGATCCAGATAATTATGTATGCTTTGGAAGTGAAAACGAAACTTGTCCAGACGACAATTTATATCGAATCATAGGAGTTATACCAACACAAAGTGAAGTAGGTGGATCCTATGAAAACAGAGTGAAATTAATTAAGGCAAATGCTACGACTAAATCCACTTGGTCAGGAAGTGCCTCTTCCAATCAATACGATAAAAGTAATGTATATAGTTATTTAAATACAACGTACTGGGAATCTATAACAAATTATCAAAAATATATTGATAATGTCTTGTGGAATTTAGGAGTGTTTACTGCAAACCAAAATGCTATAACTCCTAACCAATTTTATCTAAATGAAAGGAATGGTTCTTCAAAAAAAATTGTTGCACCTATTGGATTAATGTATGCAAGTGACTATGGTTTTCAATTAGGTGAAACCTATTTTAATAAGTCACTTTATGATAATAGAAATCAATTTATGCAAGGGTGGCTATTTGCATCAATTGATGTAGGTGAATGGACGATTGATACTGTACCTGAAAGTAATACTTATGTGAATTCATTGCTTATATGAGCTATAAGCCTTACAGGTCAAGTATGGGCTAATAGAGTTTATGTTTCTGGGAGTGGTTTTTCGAATTATTATGTCCGTCCTACATTTTATCTAAAACAAGAAGTCCAATATAAAAGCGGTGAAGGCACAAAAAATACCCCTTATCGCATCAGTATTGCAGAATAATAATTTATGTTATATTTATACCTCTTTTGTTGATACTAATAATGGAGGTATTTATTATGACAGAAAAAGAATTATTGTATGTAGAAGATGCTATTAATCATGAACTTTATATGATTAAAACTTGTAAGGAAACCGAGGATTGCTTAACAGATGAAAATTTATCTAAAGTAGTAAAAAAAATAAAAAGTAAACATGAGAGTATTCTCGAAATGTTTATGAATTTATTATAGGAGGTAGCCCATGGAAGATAAATATTTAATGGAAAATTTAATGTATGGAAGTAAAGTGATTAATGATTTATACATGCATGGTTTTATTGAATCATCCAATGCACCAATTTTTGAAGCATTTACAAAAGCCTTACAAGAAACATCTAAATTACACAACGAAATCTTTAAAGCAATGGAAAGTGCAAATTTTTATACAATAAGTAATGTTGAAGAAAAGAAAATAAAACAAACAAAAGAAAAATTAGAAAAAACTTGCCAAGAGTGTTGCAATAAAGAAAAATAGAAATCATCCTTTGGATGGTTTTTTTAAAATAATAGTAACAAATAATATTATTTTTTAAAATTTATATCTATTCATCGAAAAAGATAAAGTGTATAATAAATTTGAAGTGAGGGATTAAAGTGAAAAAATGTAAAAAAGGATTAATACTACTTGCGATACTGGCTCTATTACCAATGGGAGTATTTGCTAAAGACAAAGTAAATGTGTATATGTTTAAAAAAGTCGGTTGCCCACATTGTGAAAATGCACTTACATTTTTCGATGGTTTAGATGAAGAGTATAAAAGTTATTTTAACTTAATAACAAAAGATGTATCGGAAAGTGGAACAGATGCATTACTTAAAAAAATTGTGAATTATTTTCATATCAGTATGAAAGGCGTTCCTTTTATTGTTATTGGGGATAAAACCTTTGAAGGATTTAACGAAGAAACTCCAGAACAATTAAAAACAGCTATTAAAGAAGCCTATGAAAATGAAACTCCAGATGTTGTTGCTCCTTTAATGATTACCAAGAAAAAAAATTCTACAAGTATTCTTTGGGTAATCTTAGCGATTATTGTGGGAATTGTTTTTTTGAGTAATGTAGCTAAAGAAAAGGATGAAGAAATAGAAGAAGTTGCTCCGAAAAAGAAAACAACTCCTAAAAAAACAACAACACCTAAAACAACTGCATCAGAAAAAAAGACCACGACGACGCTTAAAACAGGAACACCAACTAAGAAAACCACTTCTTCAGTCAAGAAAACACCATCCACAAAAAAGCAAACAACATCAGTTAAAAAAGCAACAACAACGAAAAAAGAAACCACTAAAAAATAAGTCGCAATGACTTATTTTTTTAAACTAGTAAACATACTTACAAAATCAACGATACTAGAAAGAATAAATAAAGCTCCAACGATTTGCAAAACAATATTCTCTGCCAGTATTGTATAAAGACCCATTCCTACAAAGACTATGCCAATAAGAATAGGAACATAATTTTTAATCTGTAAAGAAACCACAATATTGCGTAGCCCATTAAAAATCAAGATAATTCCTAAAATGAAACGTAAGAATTTTTCAATGGCACTGGATAAGATTAAAATAACGATTCCTATAAAAAGAGCACTAGTGGCTAAGATTAACTTGTTATTATCTTCAATATGTAATTCCTTTTTGGTTTTGTAGTAAGAAATAAAATGAAAAATCCCAACAAGCAAAAAGACAACTCCAATACAATAAAATACAATAATAACAGCCTTACTAGAATCAGTGAATAAAATAATTCCCAAAACAAGAGTAAGAATAGCACTCAAAAGTTTTGAATTGTTACGCTCCCCCTCTTTTTTCGGTTTAATTAAAGTAGCTTTTTCTTTTTTCATATCTAACTTCCTTTCTTTATAATCATACTTTTAATTTTTTAAATAATCAAGTAGCAAAAATGAAATCGTTATGTTATAATAATGAAAGAATAAAGGGGATATAAAAATGTTAGACAAAGAAAGCGTTTTAAATGTTCTAAAAAAGTATGGTTATAACTCTTTAAATCGTGCACCTTTTCTTTACCAAGATAAGAAAAAAATTGGTATTTATTTTGTATGGCCTCATAAACATTTTGGCTCTTTAGAACGCGTTCTTTTTTTTAATACAATAGAAGAAGTAGAAGAAGAAGTATATAAATATTGGTGGTTTTCAAATAACAAAAACAAATATCCTATCTTTGTAGAATTTGATGATTATGAAACTCTTAGTCCGAAAGTAACCTATACTTATAAAGGCAATCCTTTATCAATGGAAGGAATCAAAAACTTACAAGAAAATGCCTCTTATTTTAAAGACCCCAAAGATACCATTAAAAAACAAGAACTTTTAAGAACCGCTACGATTTTAATTCTGGTTTTAAAAGAAAAATTGCGTATACAAAATAATACCTATCAAAAAGTCGCAGAATTAAAAGAAATCTATCAAGAATTAAAAGGGGAATATCAAAACAAATTAAGTTTGTATAAAAAAGGCATTGAAGAAGAAACAAATCATTTTGAAATAAAATCAAGCGATACCGACGAAGTAGATACCCTTCTTAGTAAACTCCACAGTGAACTGACTTCTTTAGAAACGATAGAAGAAATAGAGAATTTTATTAATCTATTATATACCTACTTTGTTAATCTAGAATCAAGTACAACCGCTTTACAAAATGAATATTTACTAAAACGTTATCCTTATGAAATAGACGATTTACAAAAGAAAATTGCCATATTAGATGAAGCTTTAAACGCTAAGAAAAAACTTTTTCAAACCAAACAAGACCCCTATACCTTACTTTCCTCTGTGGACAATTTAAGCCAATGTAAAAAAATGGTAGATATTAAAACCTATGTGGAAACAGAAAAGAAAAATATTGAAGAAAAATACCAAAGTCGTGAAGGCATTAGTGAAAATGTTTTAGGGGATTACTTAGTTAATTTTGAAAAATTAAATATTGAACTTCCTCCTATGATTGAAAATAATGAGTACGAAGAGTTTGATAAAGACGATTTACTAGCCACTTTAAAGAAGATGTTTGAAGATTTGAGTGAAAAAGAAAAATCCGCTTGTTATATTGCCACGTCTTTTTTAAGGGATTGTTTAATTATTTTAATGAAAAACCATATAGAAAATGAAAGAGATATTAGTAAAGTCATTAATAAACTCATTTTAGACAATAAAATTCACTACTTTAATGAAGCTTATTCTATATTAGATGATTATAAAAATATTAAAATTAAAGTAAAATATTTTACCATCATTAAAATGAAAAACTTTGAAACATTCATGCTTTCCTTATTAGAAGTAATAGATATATTAAAGAAAATGAATGAAAGTCTCAATAAAAGTTTTTATGCTTACTATATAGATCGTGAAAAAGAAATTATCAATCTTTATTTAAAAAATATTGTTCATTTAAACAAAAAAGAAACGTATATTGCCAAATTTATGCCTAATGTTTTACTCTACTATTCTCCAGTTGCCATCACGAGACAATTGGATATAGTAAATGATTATGAATTGGTGGAACGAAATACGGATATTATTTTCTTATTAAAGGATAGAATTAAGATTCAAACCAGTGAAACTTCCAAAACCGTAGTAAAATATGAAATTGAAAAATCAAAAAAGAAAGATTATACCATCATAGAATCCGTAAAAGAAAAAAATAAATGTACTTATTATAATGATATGATATATAATAAGGATGGTGAAGCGTATGAAAAATAAAAAAGAATCGGTTTTAAAAAGATTTTATAATGAACTAATGGAATTAAGTACCATCTTTAAAAATAGTGATGGCAAGAAAAGAATGAGTATTGTAATGGATTTGCTTTTCTTAGTTGTAATTGTTTGTATTCTAAAAATTCCTTTTATCTTTATAAGAGATTTAGGAGATAATTTAATTGAAGCCGTTTTTAACAGCAATCTAACTTTTCTATCGATATGGGGACTTATTTTAGAACTTGTTTATGTTGTTGTAGCCTTATCTTTCTTTTTTAAAACTTTTGAAAAATGGCTTAAAAATATGAAGTAGAAAAAGACTGAGGTCTTTTTTTAATGCCTAAAATTAATATAAAAAATATAAATTATATATATAAAATATTGAATACGCATATAAATCTAATTAATTTAATCAATTTGACACTTTCTTGATTGGAAGTTTAAGCATGAAGAAAAATTATTTTCTTGCAAACTCCAATGTTTTGTTGTATAATTCTACACGTGCTTAAAAGGAAGTGTTTTTTTATGGACAAAATTATAAATATTGCTGTCGTTGCACACGTTGATGCTGGTAAGAGCACTTTAGTAGATGCATTACTTTCTCAAAACGGCGTATTTGATTCTCATGAAACACCGGTTGACTGTGTGATGGATAGTAATGAAATCGAAAGAGAAAGAGGAATCACGATTTATTCCAAAAACTGTGCGATTCGTTATAAAGATGTTAAGATTAACATTGTAGATACTCCTGGACATGCCGATTTTTCTAGTGAAGTAGAACGTGTTATTAAAACGGTGGATACCGTTGTTCTTTTGGTTGACTCTGCCGAAGGCCCTATGCCTCAAACAAGATTTGTATTAAAAAAGGCTTTAGAACAAAATTTAAGACCAATTCTTTTTATTAACAAAATTGATAAGAAAGATGCAAGACCCCTAGAAGTTGTTGATATGACTTTTAATTTATTTATGGAGTTAAATGCAACCGATGAACAACTAGATTTCCCTATTATCTATGGAGTAGCAAGAGAAGGTATTGCTAAAAAATCTTTAGAAGAAGAATCGGGTTCGATTGCTCCTTTACTAGATACTATACTAGAAGTTGTAAAACCTTATGAAGGAAATGAAAACGACCCTTTACAATTACAAATTTCAAACCTTGACTATGATGAGTATATTGGGCGTCTTGGTGTAGGTCGTGTAAGTCGTGGTTGCATTAAAGTAGGAGAAACCGTTTCTTTATCCAAAAATAGTGGTAAGTTAGAAACATTCAAGATTACCAAGTTATTTGTAAACGAAGGACTTAAAAGAGTCGAAAAAAACATTGCTTATTATGGCGATATCGTAACCATCGCTGGGTGTCCAGATATTTCGATTGGAGATACTATTTGTGATAAAGACCATATTGACCCACTTCCTCCAATTGAAATAGAAAGACCAACTCTATCCATGAACTTCTTAGTAAACAGTAGTCCTTTTGCAGGACGTAGTGGTAAATTTTTAACCAATCGTCATATTAAAGAAAGATTAGAGAAAGAACTACAAACCAATGTTGGGTTAGTCGTAGAAGAATTAAATGGCGCAGATGGCTACAAAGTAAGTGGTCGTGGGGAATTACACTTATCGATTTTACTTGAAAACATGCGTCGTGAAGGGTATGAACTATCGGTATCAAAACCACAAGTGCTATTTGAAGAGAAAGATGGCAAGAAGTATGAACCATTTGAACGTGTCATAATTAATTGCCCAGAAGAATACTCTGGAACGGTCATAAATGATTTACAAGAAAGAAAAGGTCAATTACTTGTTGTATCCAGTGAAAATGGCGAATCCCATTTAGAGTTTAGTGCTCCAACTAGAGGATTAATTGGTTACAGAAGTTCGTTTATTACGAATACCCGTGGAGAAGGAATCATGGTTCGTAGTTTTGACGAATATAAACCATATGTTGGAGAAATTACTAGAAGAAAAAATGGTGTTTTAGTTTCTATGGAAAATGGTAAAGCCCTAGGTTATTCCCTATGGAATTTACAAGACCGTGGAACTTTAATTATCGAGCCTGCTACAGAAGTTTATATCGGTATGATTGTTGGTATTCATAATCGTGATAATGACTTGGATGTCAACCCTTGTAAAAATAAAAACTTAACCAATACACGTAGTAGTGGAGCAGACGAAGCTATTAATTTAACCACACCAAAAACATTTACTTTAGAAGAAGCCTTAGAATTTATTGAAGATGACGAATACGTAGAAGTTACCCCAGATGCTATTCGTCTAAGAAAACAATATTTAGACCCAAAAGATAGATATCGTAATCGAAAAGTCGCTTAGGTGGCTTTTTTCGTTTTATGAAATAAAAAAACACTATTTTACCGATATTAGCAAAATAGTAGATATTTTTTATGGTGCTAGGACAACGCGAAAAGTGTAAACATTATACACACCGCCTGTACTAAGACCGAAAGAAAACAAACCAGCACCAACCCCAAAGTCATAGCCACCTCCACGGTAAAACCAAGGAGATGCCAAATTAACTAAGTTAGCGTAATCTCCCCACATTGAACTTATATAATTACTACCAGATAGCACAAATGGTCCAACTTCTCCTGTTGCATCGCCGAGTATTCTTCTATTCCAACTAGTTTTTTCATTACTATAAGAATATACATCGTAATATCTTGGGTCGCTGAACTCAGTATCTGTTAATCCGCTAGAACTATACAATTTTGTTGTTCCATTGTTACTGAACATAACACTAGCCATTTGCTCCCATGCTCCACCAGACATATCATAAATTCCGCTATAGTTTTCGGTTGTACTTGCATCTTTTGAACCACTAAAATATGCTGTACTTCCTGTATATCCTGTATAATAAGAGCCATTGCTATTTATTGCTACTTCTTTACAAGTATTCGTGTCCTTATCACATCTTCCATAAATACTCTGAGTTAAATAAGCAACAGCTCCCCATTCTGTATTCTTCATTAAATGACTTTGTAATTCTTTTTGATAATCTCTAGAATTTTTAAAAGAATCGCCTATTGTAATACTTCTCCAACTACTTACATTTGGTTTAATTTGAATTCCATTACTGCTACCTTGACTTGTTTCAAACTTGCCAACCCATAAACCTGTTGTGTCGAAAGCTATGAATGCTGGGTGTGTCATATAATCTCCTACTTTACAATGTCCACTTTCTCCACTTGCCCCTTGTACTCCATTATCTAACATTGGTGTTTTGCATTCTCCTTCTCCATCTTCTGTATTAATAACTCCAAATCTTATTTTTATGGCTTTATTTTGTTTGGCTGTTTCCAATTGTGTAGTACCAAAATATTTCCCCATATCAAATAGTTGATAACTAAATTTGGGTATCCATACAAAATAACTTTCGATATCACTTTCGGGTATTATTGAATCATTGGCATAATCTTCCACTTTTTTACCATCTGCTAATATTACAGCATTCGCCCATTGTTTTGCTTCATAGTCATACCAATCTTCACTATCTTCAGTTGTTTTATATACTTTACCATTATCTTTTATAATAACTGGTATCATTCCTTCTCCTAAGACTGGTTCTGCTCCATTTAAACCACTTGTGGTATTTATTGTTTTAAATTTTACTGTACATTTTACTTTCTTGGCTGTTCCCTCATTTTTTATATTCTCTAGACTCCAACTACCATTATTCCAATCTGCTGTTACATTATCTTCACAGTCTACTTCTTCTACTATATAGCCTTCACTTTTATTTGGAAAAGGTTTATTGGTTTCTGTTTGCCCATCTATGGTAAAAGACAAGTTTATATCTTTTGTACTAAAATCAGGTATTGTTCCTTTTAATACATTAAAGGTTGCTTTTTCTTCGTACATAGCAAAACTTGCGATTAGACTTATACCTCCAATTATTACTATTAATAATATTATGCTTCCAATTATAATTTCTTTTTGCTTTTTATGTTTATTAAATCGTCTTAAATTCATTTTAATTTTCCTTTCATTTATTCTAGTTTTATTTTTATAATATAACTATAAGGAACATATGAAACCATAAAAATATCATTAATGATTTAATGAAATTGTGGTGATATTATGAACCTTAATAGAATTAAAGAGATTAGAGAAGACAAAGATATTTCTCAAGAATGTGTAGCAAAAATCTTAAAAATCAGTAGACCCTATTATGCTAATATTGAAAATAATATAAAGATTATAACTTTAGATAAATTAAACCTTTTTATAAATTATTTTAATATAAGTTTTGACTATGTATTTGGACTTACAAACATAAGACAAAATTCAAACTACAAGTCTATTTCTAAAATAGATTATACACTTTTAGGAAAAAACATCACAAAACTAAGGCAGTTAAATAATGTTACCCAAAAAGAACTTGCAGACAATATAAATGTTTCTCAAGCTTGTTTGTCTAAATACGAAAAGGGCTTAATTAAAATTTCTACAAATAACTTATGCAAAATCATACATCAATTCAATGAATCTGTTGATAAAATCATTAAATCAAAATTATAATTTCACATATGTTCCTTATAGTTATATTTATATATTATCACACCACATATAAAATAGCAATCGATATTTAGTGGTTTCACCAAAATAGCCCCGCAAAAATAATATTTCAAATAAAGAAGATTGGGTTGTTAAGGTAAACAAGCCAAATAAAAACTAGTAGTAATAATGTTAATGATCACTTTCCTGAGGTTAGGAAACCGATAGCAGGTGGTAAAGGAATATCTAAAATATCATAAATAATGCTAAGTAGTTTGCGAAAGAAGTAATAAATCTTAATGTTGACCATTTTTCCCACTTGGGAAAAATGGTGGAAATAAGTTTAAGAACAATTAGTGTGAAAGAATAGAAAAATACCATTTTGTCGGCGCCGACAAAATGGTTAAAATTGATTCACTAATATCATTTTGCCGACATCGACAAAGCGATTCAAACAAATTAATAATTGCATTTTGCTGAGGTCTTTTGTATACTAAACATAGTTAAAAAAGGAAGTGGACTTATGGAAAGACAATTTACGGATCAAGAAATGGTAAGACGTGAAAAACTTAAAAATATTAAAAATCCTTATCCAGAAAGATATGAAACAAATTATTCTATTAAAGAAGCAAGTGCTTTAGAAGACGGAACAACTGGTGTACGTGTAGCTGGACGTATTGTTTTAATGCGTAAGATGGGCAAAATGTCTTTCTTAACGATTGGAGATATTGAAGGAAAAATTCAAATTTCAGTCAAAATCGATATGGTAGGAGAAGAAAAATACCAAGAATTTAAAGAAAACTTTGATTTAGGGGACTTTATTGGTGTTGAAGGAGAAGTCTTCACTACCCATACTGGAGAAAAAACCGTTCGTGCCAGTTCCATTACTTTCTTAGGAAAGGCCTTAAAACCGCTTCCAGAAAAGTATCATGGCTTAGAAGACCAAGAAACAATTTATCGTAATCGTTATGTCGATTTGATTACCAACGATGAATCCAAAGAAAAATTCTTACTAAGAAGTCGTCTTATCTGGGAAATTCGTAAATACTTAAACAGCTTAGGCTATATTGAAATCGAAACACCTATTTTAAATAACAAAGCAAGTGGAGCAACCGCAAAACCTTTTATTACCCATCATAATGCTTTAGATATTGACTTATATTTAAGAATTGCTCCTGAAACTTATTTAAAAAGAGCCGTTGTTGGGGGATTTACTAAAGTATTTGAAATTGCTCGTTGTTTCCGTAACGAAGGAATGGATGCAACCCACTTACAAGACTTTACAATGATTGAAGGATATGGTGCTTACTTAAATTATCAAGACAATATGAAACTACTAAGAGAAATGTTACAAACGATTGTTATGAATTTATTTGGTACTTTAGAAATTCAAATTGGAGATAAAATGGTCGATTTAAGTGGCGATTGGGAAGTTTCTACCTTCCGTGACTTAATTCTAAAATATTCAAATATCGATATTGATACCTATAATACAAAAGAAACTTTACTAGCTAAAATTAAAGAAGAACACATTGAAATCGATAGTGATGTTCCTCTAGAAAATTTAGGGTATGGAAACTTAGTGGACCAACTCTATAAAAAAGTAGCAAGACCAAACGTTATTGGACCTCTTTATATGACGAGTCACCCAATTAGTTTATCTCCTCTTGCACGTGCAAATGACGACAACAAAGAAATCACCGACCGTTTCCAATTAATTATCAATGGTGCTGAAATTATTAACGCTTACTCTGAACTTGTAGACCCACAAGAACAAGAGAAAAGATTACTTCACCAAGCAGAATTAAAAGCAAATGGCGACGAAGAAGCCATGCCAATGGATTACGATTACATTGAAGCGATGGAATATGGAATGCCTCCAATCTCTGGTTGGGGTATGGGGATTGATCGTTTAATGCAACTCTTAACGAACTCTGATAATATTAAAGATTGTATTTTGTTCCCACTTATGAAACCTAAAGACTAGAAAATAAAGGGCAAATGATAAATTTGTCTTTTTTTTGCCATTTTTTGGTGCTATAATTTTTTTAAGGAGGAGAAAAAATGAAAAAAATTAAAAGTATGTTTGAAAAACATGATTTATTTAAAATTATATTGTTAGCAGTTTTAGTAACAATTGTTTTGACATGGATTATTCCTTATGGACAAATTGCCAGTGGAACATTTACAAGTGAAGGTCTAGCAAGACAAGGCTTAAGTGATATTTTACTTTCTGGTGTTTATAGTGGAAGTTTGTTTATTCAACAACTTATCTTTGTTCTATTTATTGGAATTTTCTATGGTGTTTTAAGCCATGTAAGTGGTTATAAAGCATTAGTGAATAAAATTGCTGATAAAGTAAAAGGAAAGGAAAAGGCATTTGTTATTGTATCTTCGCTACTTGTTGCCCTTCTTACGAGTATCTTATCACAAGCTTATGTGGCAATCATATTCATACCATTTATTATTAATATAGCAAGTAAATTAAAATTGGATAAAATAACAACCTTCTTATGTTCTTTTGGTTCTATGATAGTGGGTATTTTAGGAGCTACCTATGGAACAGATGGACTTACATCCTTTATTTATTACTTAAATTATTACCAAGCAATTACAATTACTGAAGAAGTTGCAATTCGCTTCGGTATACTTGCCCTTACTTATGTACTTTATACATTCTTTACTTTACAACATATGAATAAAGTAAGTAAAAAGGACGAAAAAGTAGAAGATATTTATGTAGTAGAAGAAGGAAAAAGCAAAAAAGTAAGAATTTGGCCAATGATTGTCCTTTTAAGTATTGTCTTTATCTTTATGATATTAGGGTATGTAAATTGGAGTGAAAACTTTAATGTTGATGTATTTACAAAATTTCATACTTGGTTAACAGAACTTAAAATAGGAGAATTTAATGTTGTTTCTTATATTCTAGGAGCAAATGCCAAAGCTTTAGGTACTTGGGATTTATATACGATTACCATCGTAATGTCTTTAGTCTTATTACTTTCTGTTATTATTTATCGTGTAAATTTTGACGAAATCGTTGACAGTGCTTTAGAAGGAATTAAGAAAATTATAAAACCAGTAGTTCTTCTAATCATGGTTTATTCTGTATTTGTTTTTGTCTATTGGTGTCCATTTACAGCAACAATTTGTAACTGGATTACTAGCTTTGCAGAAGGATTTAATCCATTCTTAGCGACGATTTCTGCAAGTGTATCAGCATTCTTCCATATTGATTTTGGTTATGCAGGATATGTACTTGGAGACATCTTAACAACAACCTATGGAGAATTCTTTAATGTTGGTGTTCTAATTTATTCAACTATGAATGGTTTAATTCAATTTATAGCACCAACAAGTATATTCTTAGTATTAGGTTTAAGTTATTTAGATATTCCTTATAAAACATGGATGAAACATATTTGGAAATTTGCTCTAATTATGCTTGTATTCTTAGTTATAATCTTTGTATTATTAACATATGCTTAAGAATAAAAAGACCATCAACAAAAAATTGATGGTTTTTTCATGCCTAAATTATTCCTCTTGTAAATCGGTGGACAATCGATTTCCTTCACTACCTTTGACATAATAAAAAACACTTGCTTTACCATTGGTTACGGGATTTCCTGTCACAGGGTCTTCTAAAACACCTATGATATTTGGTGGAGTTTCATACCAATTACTCGGTTTGTCTTGTAAATAATTTTCCATCGTATTGACCCATATATTTTTAGCCCACGTACTTGCTTTGTCCGTAATATCGCGAGCATCGTCAAACCCGAGCCAAATCATTAATAAAGCATCCTTATTATAACCAATAGTCCAATAATCGGTTTTGGTTGTTCCGGTTTTTAAAGCATACTTGCGACTCATTTTATTAGCAATCGATAAAGCCGTTGGAGAAGTATAACTTTGAAATTTGCTATTACTCGTATTCGATAACATTTCATTTAAAATATAAACATAATTAGAATTTAAAACCATTTTCTTTTGATTTTTATGTTCATAAAGGATATTTCCCTTCAAATCTTCTACCTTTTCAATAAAATAATTATCCGTTAAATAGCCACCACTAGCTAAAGTAGTATAGCCATGAGCAAAATTGAGCATCGATAGTTCACTCGTTCCTAAAGCAAGAGAAGGATTCGCAATTAACTCCTCAGTAATTCCCGCCTTTTCTGCTGTTTTTACCAGAGTTTCTTCCCCTAAAAAGAGATGCGTTTTGACTGCATAAATATTATCCGAATACGCAAGTGCTGCTGCCATGGTAATATTTTGGTTGGCATAAATATCATTGTAATTAGAAGGACTATAAACCTTATCACTCGAAAAAACAAAATTCGTAGGTTCACTAACAAAAGTAGAAGAAGAAGTCATTCCGTTTTCTAAAGCAGCGTAGTATAAAAATGGTTTCATAGTCGAACCCACTTGTCTTTTGGCTTGAATGGCTCGATTAAATTGACTTTCGGCATAATCCATTCCACCCGTTAAAGCTCGTACAGCCCCGGTTTCTGGCTCAATCAAAACACTAGCCACTTGTAAATTTTCATCAAGAACTTTTTCGAGAATTTCTGTTTCTAATTTTTCTTGCGCACTCATATCCAAAGCGGTATAAATTTTTAAACTTCCCGATTCTAGTAAAGAAGTGGGAATTCCTTTTAGTGTCTTTAATTCCTTTAACACTGCATCTTGATAATACATAAGCATTTGCAAGTTATTGGCTTCCCTTTTACCATAAATTTCAATTTTTTCTTGGAAAAGTTGATTATAAGTTTCTTCGTCAATTATTTTATTATTTAGCATGGCTTTGGCAACAATTTTAGCCCTATCAATACAATCGTCGTAATGGTTGACTGGATTATATTTACTAGGATTTTTAGGAATTCCCGCAAGCATGATGGCTTCCTCTAAACTAAGGTCGCTGGCATTTTTATTAAAATAATATTTACTGGCATTTTCAATTCCGTAGTTCCCAGCTCCAAAATTTATGGTATTCAAATACCCCTCTAAAATAGCATCTTTATCATAATGTACTTCTAATTCTAACGTTAAAAAGGCTTCTTCGATTTTTCGTTTCCAAGTTTGGTCAAAATCCAAATACATATTTTTGATATATTGTTGACTAATCGTACTTGCTCCTTGAACAATTCCTTTGTTTTTGATATTTGTAATCCCAGCTTTTAAAATACGCAGGTAATCAAACCCTTGATGCTTATAAAAATTCTTATCCTCGACACTAATCACAGCATCCTTTAAATAAGAAGAAATATCCTGTAAATTGACCCATTCACTCGCTCCACTTCCTTGATAAACCAAAGTATTATTTTTATCATAAATATACATTTGGCCAATACTTGTGAGTTCTAGTTTCGGACTAAAATAGGCATACGTATAGAGTCCTGTCATAACAATTAAAAAAGCACAAAAGAAAAATATTCCCATTTTGATTAAAAATCTTATTTTACGCATGCACTTTCACCTAAAATTAGTATGGAAATTTTTGTAAAAAATATAAGTTTTCTTAAGTTATCGACCAATTTTAAATAAAATGAGTCAAAAAGTGGTTGATAACTTGCAATTTTTGCCCAAATCGATATAATAGAACAAGAAAATATTAGGTGATGCCAAAATGCCAAAATTTTTATGTACCTTTTATAAAAGTGGTGAAAAAGTCTTTTCTACAACCTGTGAAAATAAAAGTAAGACCGCTTCACTTTTAAAATTTGATTTATTAGATTACGAAACGATTCTAGATTTAGAACAAGAACTTTTTACTCGAGAAAATGAAGAGTATATCTTTTTACTTGATATCAAGAATAAATATTGTAAAATAGAATTAAAAAAAGAAGAGATGGAATGTGAAGTTCTTGTCGAAGAGTGTTCCTTAACTTATGAACATGAAAAAATCATTTTAGAATACTTTATCGAAACCGATGAAGCAAGAAATAAAATTGTAATAGAAAGGTGTGTTACGGCATGAATGAAGAGTTAAAAGAAGCAATTAAAGAGGTCTATGGATTAGAGAAAGAGGCGGAAGTTTTAACCAGCAATCGTCCAGATTTATGTGATTATCAATACAACGGGACTTTTGATTTGGCTAAAGAAATCCATGAAAATCCCTACAACATTGGTTTAAAATTACAAGAGGCTTTAGAAAAAAAAGAAAGTTGCCAAAAGAAATTTTCAAAAATTGAATGTGTAAAACCCGGTTTTTTAAACTTTACTTTAAGTGATACCTATATGAATGAACTTTTAAATGAAATGCAAACGAAAGAAAAGTTTAATGTTTCGATGCCTAAAAAAGAAACGATAGTGATTGATTATGGTGGAGCAAATGTAGCAAAACCTTTGCATGTTGGTCATTTAAGACCTGCTATCGTGGGAGAAGCCATTAAAAGATTATTACTATATATGAATCAAGATGTTGTTTCGGATGTTCATTTAGGAGACTATGGACTTCAAATTGGGGAGGTTATTTATGGTTTGCAACAAGAAAGCAAAACACCAGAGGATGTCACATTAGAAATATTAGCAGAAATCTATCCAAGAATCAGTGCTTTATGCAAAGAAAATGCCGAAATTAAAACCATTTGTGAAACCATTACCAAAGAGATGCAAGAAGGAAATCCTACTTATCAAGCCTATTTTCACAAGATATTAGAAATTTCTAGAGAAGATATTAAAAGAATCTATGATTATTTAGATGTTACATTTGATTTATGGCTTGGCGAAAGCGATGCTTATCCTTATATTCCAAAACTCACCGAAGAATTAGAAAGTTTAAATCTTTTAAAAACCAGTGAAGGTGCAAGAGTCATCGAAATAGCTGAAGAAAGTGATAAACAAGAAATACCTCCTTGTATTTATCAAAAAAGTAATGGTGCGTATCTTTATGGAACCACCGATTTAGCAACCATCTATCAAAGAGAAAAAGATTATCACCCAAGCAAAATCTTATATGTTGCGGATAGTCGTCAAGGCTTACATTTTATCCAAGTCTTTCGTGCTGCTAAAAAAACGAACTCTCTAAAACATATTGATTATGAATTTTTAGGTTTTGGAACCATTAATGGTAGTGATGGGAAACCCTTTAAAACTAGAGCAGGCAATACCCCAAAACTCGACGATCTCTTTTTAGAAACCAAGCAAATTTTCTTGGCTAACGAAGAACATAATGTGGAGTATACGGAAGAAGACTTAAAAAAGATTATCAATGCCATTATTAAATTTGCTGATTTACAAAACAATCGTGAAAAAGACTACAACTTTGATATTGCCAAATTCTCGAAAACAACCGGTAAAACAGGACCTTATGTACTCTATTCCTATTTGAGAACAAAAAAAATTGTAAAAAATAATGAAAATTATATAGACAAGTTATCAAAAACAATATATAATGTTCACGACCGAAACATAAGGCTTAAACTTCTCGAACTAAACGATGTCTTACAATATGCCTTTAAAACGAGAATGCCTTCGGTGGTCGCCAATTATTTATATGAAATTTGTGTTTTTGTGAATGCATTTTATGAAAATAATCATATTAATAATTTAGAAGACTGTGAAAAGAAAAGAGATTGGGTAACACTTCTAGATTTAACTACTAAAATTATTTATGATTTATTAGGTATACTAGGAATGGATGCTCCATCAAAAATGTAGGAGGAAACAGTATGAAACTAAAAGATTATACAAAAGAAGAATTAGAAAATATGTCTTATGATGATATTGCCTATATAATACTAACGGAAAAAAAGAAAAAAATGAAAATCATTGATTTATTTAGTGAAATAGGAAAACTAACTGGTTTAAACGAAACTGCAATTGAAGATAAAATTGGTGATTTCTTTGAAATGTTAACACTAGATAAAAGATTTATTATGCTTGATGATGGTAGTTGGGATTTAAAAGAAAGACATGCCCAAAAAGAAATGATTTTAGACGACGAAGAGGAAGATGCTTCTGAAGATATTGAAGAAGATTTAGAAGACGAACTAGAAGAAGAGGAAGAAGACGAAATCTTCTATGACGATGAAGAAGAGGATACCGACGATGATTTAAAAGATTTAGTTGTTATTAATGAAGACGAAGAAAGCGACGATGCCATGTTGTAGCGCTTCTTTTCTTTTTTAAAAAATAAATAAGAAAGAGGAGAATAGTATGGAAGAAAGATTAGAAGCTATATTAAAAAGATTTCATGAAATTAGGGAAGAATTAATGAAACCTGAGGTAATTGGAGATTTTAAAAAAGTAAATACTCTATCTAAAGAACAAAGTGATTTAGAAGAAATTGTGGATAAGTACAATGAATATAAAGATGCCAATGAAAAAATAAAAGAAGCCAAAAGTTTAATGAATGATGCTGAATTAAGAGAAATGGCCGAAATGGAATTAGAAGAACAAAACAATCGATTAGAACGTATTACGAAAGAATTAGAAATATTGTTGATTCCGAAAGATGAAAACGATGGCAAAAACGTTATTATGGAGATTCGTGGCGCTGCTGGTGGAGATGAGGCCAATATTTTTGCTGGAGATTTATTCCGCATGTATACCTACTATGCTGAAAAAAACAATTGGAAGATGGAAATCATTAATGAAGTACCAGGATCTAGTGGTGGTTTTGCTCAAGTCGAATGCATGATTAAAGGTGATAATGTTTATTCAAAATTAAAATACGAAAGTGGAGCGCATCGTGTCCAAAGAGTTCCTGAAACGGAAAGTCAAGGAAGAGTGCATACTTCTACAGCAACGGTCGTTGTCATGCCTGAAGTAGAAGATATCGACTTTGAAATTAAAGAAAGTGATTTAAAAATTGATGTATATCATTCAAGTGGAGCAGGAGGACAATCTGTCAATACCTCAAACTCTGCTGTTCGTATTACCCATTTACCAACCAATACGGTTGTTACTTGTCAAAACGAACGAAGCCAAATGAAAAATAAAGAACAAGCCATGAAAATATTAAAATCCAAAATCTATGATAACTTAGAACAACAAAAAAATAGTGAATTAACTGAAGAACGTAAAAGTAAAGTTGGTACAGGAGATCGTTCTGAAAAGATAAGAACCTATAATTATCCACAAAATAGAGTCACAGACCATCGTATTAATTTTTCCATTATGGAACTTGATCGTGTCATGGATGGTAATCTAGACCCAATTATTACGGCGTTAATCACAGAAGATCAAAAAAGAAAATTAGAGGTAGAATAATGTTTAAAAAAAGGACTTTAACAGATTTAGATAGGCGCATTTTAAAGGAAAAATTTCCGACAACTTATGAAGAACAAATAAAAAAGGTAGAAAATGGATATCCCATACAATATCTTATCGGTGATGTCCCTTTTTTTAATGTCCAAATAAAAGTGAATGAAAATGTTTTAATCCCTCGCTTTGAAACCGAATATTTAGTAGAAAAAGTCTTAAAAAAAGTAAAAAACTATCAAAACGAACCTTTAAAATTAATAGATATTTGTACCGGAAGTGGTTGTATTGCCATCGCAATGGCTAAGAATACCAATTTTATTTGTACAGGTGTTGATATTTCCGAAAGTGCTTTAGAAGTAGCCAAAGAAAATGCTAAATTAAATGAAGTTTCACTCCAATGGAAACAAATGGATATCTTAACCGAACCTCTAGAAGAAGATTATGACATCATAATTAGTAACCCACCTTATATAGCATTTCATGAGACTGTGGATAACTCTACAAGTTATGAACCTCAAATTGCTCTCTTTGCCGAAGAAGATGGAACTATTTTTTATCGCAAAATTTTAGAAACGATTCAAAATAAACCGAAACTTATTGCTTTTGAAATAGGAGAAAAAGAGGGAGAAAGGGTAAAAAAAATGGCACAGGAAAAATTTCCAAATGCCAAAATTACAATAGAGCAAGATCTAAATAGTTGTGATCGTTACCTATTGATTGAAAGGAAACAATAATGCTTGTTACCGAATTTTGCAATAGAAAATTTTGATTGAATAGTAAGAAATTTTTTTTATATGCCAAAGATTCGGTAACGGTGAGTTATTATAAAGAAAAGATAATCAATTTCAATAGAATCGACAAAAGATGCCAAAACTTTCTCTAAAGGAGATTGCCAAAACAATAAAAAAGGTTAAATTAAAATTGACAATAAGAAAATTAGAAAAAGTGTAAAAAAGTGTCTACTTTTTTGCACTTTTTTTAAAAAATTTGCATGAAAAAAAGGAAATCACAAATTTGCCTTGTATATATATAAGTAGAGGAAGTATTTTTTAGATACTTCTTTTTATAAGAATGGAGGTGAAAAATGTTTACTCAAGAAGAACCAAAAACAATCAACTTGAAAAATGATTGGATGTTCAAAGCTTTCATGACTAAACCACAAAGTAGAAATATGGTGGCAGGTTTGATTAGTGAAATCACAGGTATCGATAGAAATCTTTTGTATCATGCCACTTATATAAGTGGTGAAGAAATTGCCAAAAGACAAGAAATACAAAAGAATCAATCCACCGATATGACCATCAAGATTACTGACCACATGCAAATTATTGTGGAAATGAATCAAGCATATCAAAAACA
>CANRJW010000012.1 GCA_947631035.1 uncultured Bacilli bacterium | reverse complement strand
GTCTTTAAAATAATAGCTCTCGTTTGTTGGTTTTCTCGGTCAAAATCAGTATTGTTATTCATATAACGTACATCGACTAGCAAACGAAATAAAAACATAATAACGATTGAAATAAGTGCAATACTAATAATTAACTCTGTCAGAGTGATTCCTTTATTATCCAATTTCATACTAGACTTCCCCCAAACTTAAAGTGGAATAATAATACACACAATCGGTAGTAGTCGATTCACACTTTTTCCCATCTTTAGTCTCAGCGTATTCCACAATAATGCGGTAGCCTTGTTTTCCTTTTCCTCCAATGGTTTTCAAATAATCCGCCATAGTATCATTTACTTGAACAAGAGTTTCACAAATACCACTTTGGTTGGTACAATTTTGTAATTCACTTAAATCATTATAAGTTAAATATAAATTATTGACATGAAGTTCTTCTATAACATTTTCACAAAATCCTAAATTATCCGTTTCATTAATAAAAATATCATTACGACAACCAAAATTACTTAAAATAAAAATTGGTTTATCTGCTTCTTTATTTAAACCCATCGTAGCAATATCCAAACGAAAATTACGAAAAAACTTTTCTAAATAATATGTACGATATAAATAAACCGAATCGTTGTATTTTAGTCGAGCCTTTTCATTACGAATCGTTGCACTAAAAGAAGAATAAAGTACCAATAAAGATACAGTGAGTACACAAGCAACAATAATCGTTTCTACAAAAATAAATCCTTTTTTATTCTTCATTTTTTGCACATCCTCTATTTTTAATTATAATCAAAGTTTCTATTTTTGTAAAGATTGCATCAAAAAAACATATAATACCATAGGTGATTATATGTTTCATAATGGCCCTTGCCCACCTTACAATAACAATCGAAAAGGTGGAGGCTTTTTTTCTATCATTGCTATTTTTGCAATTTGTATTTTAATTTTTTATCAATTATTACTGACTTTAATATTACCACTTCGTTTTAATATTTTTATTCTTTTACTAGAAATCTTTATTTTAATTTTTTTGCTCTATCGTGTAATATGGCCGCACTAATTCTTCAGTGATAAATAAATAATCTAAAGCTTCTCTAACATTTTTACAGGTTTGAAATTCTGATGGAGAAATCTCTATTTTTTTCGGAATCGATATTAAAATAAAGAATAATTTTTTTTCGTCTTCACTAAGACCTACTTTTTCAAAATAACGTTTAATGACCACATCAAATTGAATATCAAAATAATTATTGCGATAAAAGGTTACTAAATCCATAACAGGACTATCAATACGATAATCTTCCCAACTAATTAAATAATCATCACTTGATTTTATAAAATGGTCAAGACAAACTTTATTGTGGATTAAGGAGACTCTTTTTTTCGTTTCTTCATTCACTAAGTTATACCAAGCATCTAATTCACTTAACGAAAAATCAAGAGCAGCAAAGATTTTATAACTACTTCTTATAAAAGAATAATCAGAAGGAGACATAAACACTTCTTTTTTTATGTTGTCATATAAAGAATTGTAATAAGTCTGTAAATAAAGAATATTTCCCTTTATTTTATCATAAATCTCTTTAAAATCGTCTTTGGTGACTGTTTTATAAAAAGTGGTTTTATTATGTAGATTACTTAATACATCAATTAAATCTAGAGCTTTTTGTTCTTTAGGCATACCCACACTTTCCACATACTCAAATACATTCACATCATTTCTTGATTCATCAATTAAATTGGGAAAATTATGAAAATTACGACTATTTAAGTACGCATATAAATCTTTTAAACTTTTATCCGATTTTTCTTTAACAACAAAATCTCCTGAAGTGGTATTGAGAATCAAAGCATGCCCAAGTATAGTGTAACGATATGGTTTATAAATTTGCTTTAAAACTTCAATGGATTTATTCATCTACACAAGGAATGATAATTTTATCTCCTATTTGAATGTTTTCAATATTATTATATTCTTTTAGTGTTTTTTCATCAGTATTGTATAGAGCACAAATGCTTTCAATAGAATCATTATTTCCAACGACATGGATATTATAGCTAGCAAATTCATTTTCTTTTTCTGCAATAGAATTTAATATAATGTTTTCGCTATTTTGATCTAAACGTTCTTCTTGGGAAACTGGTTCTGGTTCTTCTTCTTTTTCGTCTTTTTCTTCGTCTTCTAAAAACATTTCGTTTATCTCTTCCATAACAGATTCTCTTAATTCTTCTTGTTCTTTGTTTACTTCTTCTGGTATTTCTTCTACCTCTTCCTCTTCTTTTTCCGAAGCCGTTACACAAAATTCAATATTTACCTTTAATGTTGCATCACCAACAATTTCATAAGTAAAATCGGTGATTTCAAAATCAATTGTGTCTTTTAAAATATTTTCTGTCACTTCTAAAGTAAATGGTAGTTTATATTCAAATGGTTCTTTATTGACACTAACCTCATGACTTTTGTATTCTCCTGTCACAATAAATTTGCCTTCTATTTCAGAAGCGGTGATGTTTAATTCATGTTCTAAAGATATACTACAAATTTCAGCTATCTTAGTTGGAAATGTAATTTCTTTTGTAAATGGTACTATACTTTTCATAATATCAAACCCTTTCTAATTCAATTTATGAAATAGAAAGAGATTTTATGATAATTTTTATTGTGGGGCAATGACAACACGGAACGCACATCCCGTACATACGCGACCCGTATCAGTACTAAATGCAAATAGCCCAGAAAATCCACCAGATCTATAAGCTCCACCACGATAAAGCCATGGATATTTAGTAACAACAAAATGCGCATAATCTTGCCACATAGAACACATATAAGATGAATCAGAAAGAGCAAAGGGGCCTAATTCTCCTATCGAATCTCCAAGTATCCTACGCTCCCAATGAGCATCATCTGAACTATAATTATAAACATCATAATATCTTGGATCCTTTAAATCTGTTTCAGTTAAAGTACTTTGGCTATATAAAGCTTTTTCATTCGTATTATCTAACATTACACTTGCCATCTGTTCACTTGCTCCACCATTCATATCATAGATGCCACTATAATTTCCTGTAGTACTAGCTAATTGGGCATTACTTCCACCATAGGCTGTTGTATTTGTGTACCCAGTCATGTAACCATTATTGGCATTTATAGTTACTTCTGTGCAACTGTTCTCATTCTCACATCGCCCATAAATACTTTGGGCTAAATAGGCAACAGCTCCCCACTCGGTATTTTTCATCATATGGCTTTGCAAGTCTGGTTTATAGTTTTTAGAATTTTTAAAAGAATCTCCTACCGTTATGCTTCTCCAACTTGTTACACCTGGTTTGATTTGTATTCCTTTACTATTATTTTGACTTGTTTCAAATTTTCCAACCCAGAATCCAGTTGTGTCAAAAGCCAAAAATGCTGGATGCGTCATATAATCTCCTACTTCACACTTTCCACTTTCTCCTGATAGCCCTTGTGTTCCTTCTTTATTCATTGGAGTCGCACATTCTTCTTCTCCATCTTCTGTATTCGTTATACCAAATTTTATATTTATTGCTTTATTTTGCTTATTACTATCTGTTCCTGTTGCTTCTGCATATTTTCCCATATCAAAGAGTTGATAACTAAACTTTGGTATCCACACAAAATAACTTTCTATCCAATCTTCTTGTATTTCTGTTCCTGCTTCAATGCTTTGATTTTTTCCTGTTTCTGTTAATATGACTGCATTCGCCCATTGTTTTTGAGAATAGTCATACCAGTCTTCATTTTCTTCAGTTGTTTTTATTGCTTTACCACTTTCATTTATAATAACTGGCATCATTCCATCTCCTAATACAGGTTCCGCTCCATTCAAGCCACTTGTTGTATCGATTGTTTTAAATTTTACTGTACATTTTACTTTCTTCGCTGTTACTTCATTTTTTATATTTTCTAAACTCCAACTTCCATTATTCCAGTCTGCGGTTACATTATCTTCACATGAAACTTCTTCTACTATATAACCTTCACCTTTATTGGGAAATTTAGTATTGGTTTGGGTTTCTCCATCTATAGTAAAAGCTAAGGTTATATCTTTTATACTAAAATCGGGTATGGTTCCTTTTAAAACATCAAAGGTTGCTTTTTCTTCATACATAGCAAAACTTCGGTATAGACTTATACCTCCGATTATCATTACTATTGCTATTATGCTTCCAATTATAATTTTCTTTTGTTTTCTATTTTTATTGAATCGTTTTAAGTCCTCTGGTTTTCTATTATTTAATAGACCCCCCCCCCAGACGACTATTTCGCTTGGTTGGGAGGTTCTTTTTGAAACTATTCATTTCTCTTTTCCTCCTCTATTGTTGTTTTTATTTTACTATGAATCACTGTAATTTTCAAGACATCAAAAAAAAGAAATGCATTCCTGCTATTTCTTATTCTTTCAACAAACGATTTAGTTCAACAGCATATTCCATAGGTAATTCTTTTTTAAAATCAGAGATAAATCCAGTAATAATAAGTTCTTTTGCTCTTTCTTCTGTAAGTCCATTACTCATTAAATAGAAAAGTTTTTCTTCATCTACTTTTGAAACCGTAGCTTCATGAGCAATCTTAGAAGAATTGTTTTCCACAATATTGGTTGGATAGGTATCACTTTTCGAGTATTCATCCATTAAAATAGTATCACACTTTACTTCTGCAACACTATTTGTCGCAGAAGAAGTAATACGAGAAGTTCCCCGATAATTACAAACTCCTCCACTTTCTGCAATTGATTTACTTAAAATATTACTTTTGGTATTTTTACCAAGATGAATCATTTTGGCTCCCGCATCTAATCTTTGCCCTTTTTTGGCATAAGCAACACTAATTGAATTTCCTGTTGCATAATCGCCTTTTAAAATACAACAAGGGTATTTCATGGTGACTTTACTGCCAATATTCCCATCAATCCATTCCATCTTGCCATAATCCTCAACGATAGCCCGTTTGGTAACTAAATTGTAAACATCCGTACTCCAATTTTGAATGGTTGAATAACGCATCGAAGCATTCTTTTTCACATAAATTTCCACAACACCCGCATGTAAAGAATTCTTGGAATAACTTCTTGCCGTACATCCTTCGATGTATTCCAAACTAGCCCCTTCATCCACAATAATAATCGTTCTTTCAAATTGTCCTAAATTCTCGGTATCAATGCGAAAATAACTTTGTAAAGGACGATCTAACGTAGTATTTTTCGGAATATAAATAAACGTACCCCCACTCCAAACAGCTCCATTTAAAGCCGTGTATTTATTTTCATCGTATTTCACCAAATGATTAAAATATTCTCTAAAAAGCTCAGGGTATTGTTGTAAAGCTTCATCGGTACTTAAAAAGATAATCTCTTTATCTGTTTTTTGTTTGTGATAAACAACTTCACTTTCGTATTGGTTGGATACACCATCCAAATACTTTTCTTCGGCATCTATGACTCCTAAATTACAAAAAGTATTCCTGACATTTTTATCTACCTTTTCCCAATCATCACTAAATTTTTCTTGTTCATTTTTATAATACAAGATTTCATCAAAAGAAAAATCAATTAAAGGACCAAAAGTAGGATTTTCTAATTCTAAAAATTTCTCATAAGATTTCAAACGAAATTCTAACATCCACTCGGGTTCTTTCTTCGATTTCGATAACTGAATGATAAATTCTTTGGATAATTTTTTTTCCATAAAACATCACAAAAAGATTATACAACAAAAGATTTGTTTAAACAATTGAAATTCAATAATGTTTTTGCTATAATAGTTACTGTAATAATAAGGAGGACTTAATCATGAGCAACTCACCAAACAATTCTAACCAAAATATTAATGTTGCTTATGTAACATCTTGGAAAGAAAGAAATCCTCAATTATCTTTATTACAAACGGATGGACATTATCTCATGTATCAAAATCAAAAAATTGATATTCGAGATATTTACATGCAAGATATCCTTTTAAATCCTATTCTTTTTCAAAATATATACCAATTGAAAGCACAGGAATTATTTGATGTCATACGTTTGCATGTCGATGCCATGAAAATGAAAGAAAAAGATTTAGCCAATAAAACAAGGAGGTTACAAGAATATGGAAGCTAGTGAAAATGAAATCATAACAGTAGAAGAATATTTTACACTTCTTTCTAAAACAGAAGAATTAACGCCAAAGGAAATTATGCAAAAAAAGATATTTGAAGATTTTATTACCAGATGTGAAGAAAATAGTTCTCTTATTTCTCCTGCGACAGAAAGTATTTATGCTGAATATAAAAGAAAATTGGCTAGTTTAGTAGCCAAGGAAAATCCTACTCCTCAAGAAGTTACAGTCATAACGGATTTTAGAGAAAAAATGGAGTCTCAAGAAATGAATCAAGAAGCCTCTTATACAAGAAAATTAGATAAAGCCGGTTACGTAAGTGCAACTGTTGTACTTGTTATCTTATTAAACATTGGTTTTATAGTTGCAATGGCTTTACTTGGAAATCATTAAAATACACCAAAGAGTGTATTTTTTTTAACCAAAAAAGAAGCATTATTTTGCTTCTACAATTAATTTAATGGCTGTTTTTTGTTCACCATTAATCACAATATCACTGAATGCTGGAATAACGACCAAATTTTCTCCACTTGGCGCAACAAAACCTCTAGCAATCGCAATGGCTTTAATCGCTTGATTTAAGCTTCCTGCTCCAATCGTTTGAATTTCCACACTTTTACTTTCGCGATAAATATTGGCAATCGCTCCTGCAACCTTACTAGGGTTTGATTTTGATGATACTTTTAATATTTCCATATTTCCTCCTTCAAATACTTTACTAAACTATATGTACTTGAAAGAAAAAAAGACTAAGATTCTTCAATAAAATTTTTACTTTTATGAGGTTCTTCTCTTAATAAATCTCGATAATCTTGTTGTCTTAAAGCTTCATAAAGCATGATGGCAACGGTATTCGAAAGATTTAAAGCACGCACTTTATCGGTCATGGGAATACGCATACAATAATCAATATATGGTTTTAGAATTTTTGGTGGAATTCCAGTACTTTCTTTCCCAAAGAAAAAGTAAATATTTTCCTTCTTATTGCTATAATCAAAACTCGTATGAGGTTTGTGACCATAGCGTGTTAAAAAATAATAAGTTCCTTCATTTTTGGAAAAGAAATCTTCAATATTTTCATAAACGGTGTAATCGCAATTCTCAATATAATTAACACCACTTCTTTTGATATATTTATCATCAAGAGAAAAACCTAAAGGTTTTATTAAATGTAACTTTGTGTTGGTAGCAACACATGTACGCATGATATTTCCTGTATTTCCAGGTATTTCTGGTTCGAATAAAACAACATTAAGCATAAAACTCACTCCTAAACTCTTTTATTATACCATAAGCCTAGAACGAAATCGAAAAGATTCATAGATTATAAAAGTAAGGAGTGAATCTATGATTGAGTATTTTTTAAATTTGCATCCGATTATTCAGGCAGGAATCGCTACTCTTTTTACTTGGAGTATCACCGCAATTGGTGCGGCCTTGGTTTATTTTTTTAAAAATATCAATAAAAATATTATGGATGGTATGTTAGGATTTGCCGGAGGAGTCATGATTGCTGCATCTTTCTTTTCTTTAATAGCCCCAGCGATTACCATGGCTGAAAACTTAAATTTAACGGCTTGGCTTGTAGTGTTCATTGGTTTTTTCTTAGGAGGGTTACTTCTTTTTGTTGGAGATAAAATCTACGATGTCTTTGAAATACACCACAAAAAAGAAAGAAAAAGTAGTTTTAAACGTTGCTTTATGTTAATTGCATCGATCACGATTCATAATGTCCCAGAAGGCATGGCCGTTGGAGTAGCTTTTGGCTCTGTTGTTTATGGACTAGATGGAGCAACTCTTGCTGCTGCATGGACGCTTGCTTTAGGAATTGGGCTTCAAAATTTCCCGGAAGGAACTGCCGTTAGTATGCCACTTCGTCGTGAAGGTATGAGTCGTAATAAAGCCTTCTTTCTGGGACAATTAAGTGGAATTGTAGAACCAATTGCTGGTATTATTGGTGCCATACTGGTTATTAAAGTACGTATCTTACTTCCTTATTTGCTTGCCTTTGCTGCAGGAGCTATGATTTATGTTGTGGTAGAAGAATTAATTCCAGAAAGTCAAACAAATAAGAAAAAAGATGTCATGGCCCTATTTACTTTAATTGGCTTTTCGGTCATGATGATATTAGACGTTGCCCTTGGTTAAAGAAAGCATTTTAATTCATTAGAACTAAATTGTGCCACTAAAAGTGACACAATTTTCATTTGGTTATATTCTCAATTTTTTTTCTAAAACACAAAAACTTTCCATATGACTAGTTTGCCCAGTATGAATATATCAAATTTTATATAGTTACCATTTCTTCACTTAAAATATTAGTTATATATTCTAATGAATCAAATAAACTCTCAAAAGATATGTTACTAGAATATGGCGCAGTAATTTGATAACTTTTCCATAATTTAATAAGTTGTTCATTTGACATCATATTCTTTAATTGCTCTTTGATGTTTTTTATATTTAATTCAGTTTCTCTATATTTAAAAGTATTTTGTATTGCTAAAACAAGATTTTTAAAATTTATTTTTTCTTTATTATCATTTATCAAAACATAAATATCATAGAAATCTTTCATTCTAGTATTATAAATATCTCTATCTATAACCGTTTGATATTTTTCAGCAATAAGAGTTTCCAATGTGTAGGCTAGAATCGGAATCTTTTTATCCTCAAAATGGGAACTATACATATAGCGGGTTTCTCTAGGAGTTATTTTATCTCCAGTTGTAAGTTCTATAGCAAGATAAACCTTTAAATTGTCCATAGTTGCTAAAATATTTATCTTAAATCCTCCATATGCACTTTCTTCCCTTATGTCTTTAACGCTTTCAATTTCAAATTTTATTTCATCATCAACTTCCACATTTAATATTTCAGTTATTATTTCTATAACATTGTCTTTTTCAAGTGGCAAACTTTTTAATGTAGCATCCATATCCCTTGTTGTCCGAACGTCTACACCAATTATAGAAGAAAGTAATAGCCCACCCTTTAAAATAATATTATGTTTATATTTGCTCTTAGAAAGTCTTTCTAAAATATGTTCAAAAAAATACATTTGATATAGTTGTGACGATACATTACTATTTCCTTTTGCTTGTTTTGCAATAATATTTTTTAATTTGTCTTTGTTCACTATAGCAATACCTCCATGTATTCACTTACTTTCTTTTCAATTTTCATAATTTTAGCATACTTTGTAAGTTTGCTTAAATTTTTGTTTTTACTTCTAGCATAATCTTTTAATGCTTTTCCAAATATTTCTCCGTCGATTTTATTTTTATTTTTGATAATATCACAAATAGTTCTCTCAATATCATATACTTTAATCTTCATACCAAAAGGAGATGTCATTTCTATTACTCCTAAATCTAAAATATTTCTATTTACAAAATTAATAATTACATTTTTATCTTTTTGTAAAACGCCACTATAATCATTAGGTAAAGTGATGTTATATACTAACGGATTACGGTTAGATAAATTATGTAAATATAACGCTGTTGCCATTGAAAATCTAGCATTTTTACTTTTAGAGGCAATTTTGTAATATTCATCTACAATATAATTTGGTAAGCCATAATAACCCTTGGAAATTCTAACTAACGTTCCTCTCTTTACCATATTTGTTAAAAATTTTCTTTCGATTCCATTATTTACAACTTCTTTTGTTGTAATATAGCCATTATTTTTTTCAACAATTTTTAAAATTTTATCATAATTCATAATTTCACGTCGTTCCCTTTCTAACTGAAATTTTATCATTTATCAGTTTAAAAGTGAATAGTTTTTTGAAAATTTTTTATTTTTTTAAGTATTATATATAAAGGTTACTTCTCAATTTTTGTTACTTATCTTAAACTTAAAACAACAAGACTTTCCACATGATATGTATAACTAAACATATCAAAGATTATCAATTTTTTGATTTCATAAACCTTTTGTAATTCTTTTAAATCTCTTGCTAAAGTAAAAGGATCACAGGAAATATAAATAATTTTTTTAGCATTACTTTTTAAAAGAAGTTGCAAAGAATTTTGGTCTAATCCTTTTCTTGGTGGGTCTACTAAAATGGTATCGAACTCTTCTTTTAGTTTCGAAACGACCTCTTTAGCATCCCCTAAAACAGGATAGATATTAAGAGAATGATTTAACTTACCATTTTCGATATTATTTAAAACAGCATTTTTAATAATTTCAATACTAATCACTTTATCGGCTTTTTTACTAGCCATTAACCCAAGAACACCTACCCCCGAATACAAATCCAGAACGGTTGTGGTCTTATCAATATTATCTTCTACTTCTTGAAATAAAAGACTGGCAACAAAAGGATTCACTTGAAAGAAAGCATCATAACTCACTTTAAAAAGCAAATGATTCATTCGTTCATAAAAATAAGGAGTTCCAAAAATACACTTTTCATTTAAAACAAATCCAACAAGTTTTACATTTGAAAAAATTTTTTCGTCAAAAGCAATCTTTTCTTTCGTTTTTAGTGCAATTAGCACTTCATTATTCGTATTACAACGAAGTAGAACTTCTCCATTTTGGATGGCAAGTTTTTTTAAATCTTCAAGCGTATCATTTAAACAAGGACGAGCAAGCAAACACTTCTCTACTCGGATTAAACGATGACTTTCTTCTTCATAAAAACCAATTTGGCCACTTTCAATTTTTAAAGAAAGTTTATTGCGATAAAAATAAGGAGATTCATTTTTTACTACTTCAATTTCCGGATAACTTAGATGTTCTTTGTTTAAAATACGTTCGACTTTAGCTTTTTTAAAGGCAAGTGTTTCTTCGTAAGGTAGATGTTCTAATTGACACCCACCACATACCGAAAAATACGGGCACTTTTCCGTTACTCGTAATGGACTTTTTTTCTTGTATTCGATAACTTCTCCAACATTGTATTTAGACGTTTCCTTAGTAATTTTACAAACGACCCTTTCTTTCGGCAACGCCATATTAATAAACGTAATCTTACTTTCAACAAAAGCAATTCCTCTTCCTTGGTCATCCAATCGTTCAATTTCTACTTCATACATAACAAACACCACTTCTATTATACACGAACTTTCCGTATAACAGTCTTTTTTTCGCTCATACTAAAAATGGTGATTAACATGCAAGAAGAACTTTTAGAACGCTTGAAAAAAGAATTTGCAAAAAATACCGATTTTATTGTCAAAAAAATAAGTACCAAACATTTTCATGATATTTACGTTATTTATTTAGAAACTGTCACCGGTAGTGACAAAGTAAATGATTATATTTTAAAAGGTTTAACGAGAATCAATAATTTAAAAAATGTTAAGAAAAAAGATATTGCAAGTATTATACCGGGACCCAATACAGTCAAAATAGAAGAACCCGACCAAATGGAGTATTACTTAACCAACGGGTTTACTTTAGTTTTAACGGAAAATGAAATTCTTGCTTTTGAAACCAAAGCCGATATCAATCGAAGTGTAAGTGTTCCAGAAGTACAAAAATCTATTTATGGACCGAGTGATGCTTTTACTGAAAACATTCAAATTAATTTAGGGCTTTTAAAACGTCGTATTAAATCCAGTCACTTAAAAAGTGACGATTTAAACATGGGAAGAAAAACGAATACCAAAGTCCAAATTTTATATTTTGATGATATCACGGATATGAAAATTGTAAATGGTATCAAAGACAAACTTTCAAAAATTGATGTTGATGGCATTATTGATGCCGGAATTGTTGCCAATATTTTATCAGAAGATGAAACAACGCCCTTTCCCACTGTTTCACAAAGTGAAAGACCGGATGTTATTGCGACTGCTCTATTAGAAGGAAAAGTATGCATTATGGTTGATACTTCTCCTTTTGTTTTAATCTTGCCAGCTTTCTTTGCCGATTTTATTAATCCAGTGGTTGACAATTACAATCGAAATGTTAATGTCAATTTCTTAAAAATTTTACGTTTTGCTTCCTTTTTCTTAACCATGATGATTCCAGGGGTTTACATTGCTTTAGTAAATTACAACATGGAAACGATTCCAACAAGTTTGCTCGTCAATTTTGCGATGCAGAATGCTGAAGTTCCCTTCCCCACCATTATCGAAGCCATTGTCATGATTATTGTCTGTGAAATTTTAAGAGAAAGTGATTTACGTTTTCCAAGTAGTTATGGAAGTGCTATTTCTATACTCGGTGCCCTAGTTTTAGGAGAAGCCGCTGTTGCCGCAGGAATTGTGAGCCCCATTATGATTATCATTATTGCTTTTACTTTTATAACCAGCCTTATTTTCACCGAACTCGAGGTTATTAATGCAATTCGGTATTTTCGTTTTATCTTTCTAATATTGGCTTCCATGTATGGTCTTTTTGGTATTGCTTTAGGTTTCATTTATTATTGTATTCATATTACGAGTGTCAAAACCGCAGGAAAACCATATTACTATCCAATTGTTCCTTTTGATTTTACTTATATTAAAAAAACGCTTTTCAAAGTGAAATATGTAAACGATACCAAACGTAGCAAATTACTTGCCCGTAAAAATCCTATTAAGAAAAAGGTGAAAGAAGCATGAAAAAGGTTATTTTAATTCTTTTTATACTCCTAGGTTGTACAGGTTGTTTTGACTATACAGAATTAAACGATATGGCTCTTGTCTCTGGTATTTCCATTGATTATGACCAAAATCAATTTAATGTATCTTTTGAAATATTAAATACCCAAAACAAAGAAAATGTGGAAACGGATGAAAAGGTCTTCTTTGCCTATGGTTCTGGTGCTTCTATTTCCGAAGCATTTTCCAATACTTCTTTAGAAATTGCTGATTTTCCTTATATGGCTCATTTAAAAACGATTGTAATTAGCGAGGAAGTCGCCAAGTATCATGTCGAAGAAATTATTGATTTTTTAATTCGTGACAATCATATTCGTAACATTTTTTACTTAACCATCGCGAAAAATGGTAGTGCTTATGATATTTTAAGTCATACCGATAAAAACAATCCTGTGACCAGCACCGCTATTGCGAATTTAATTGATAGTGATATTTATTCCAACCACATCGCCGCTGAATTAAACTTTGAACAATTTGTTATGAATATCATCGACCCAAGAAAAGATACTTATGTTTCTTCTATCGAACTAAAAGATAATGTTTTAAAATTAGGACCAATGGCTATTTTTAAAAAATACCAAATGCAAGATTATTTAACAGAAGAAGAAAGTGCTACATTTAATGTGATTAACGGAGAATCAAAAGAAATTCATTTCAAAATCAATTGTCCAAATGATTCTTCCAAATTTATTGTCTTAACCACTTTTAACCACCCGAAAAGTGAAATTACTCTTGAAAATCAACAAGTCACTTTAAAAACGGAAGTAGAAACGAGAATTGTCGAAAATCATTGTGACCTAGATTTTAAAAAAGTAAGTACCTATGAACAAATTGAAGAAAAAATCAAAGAAAAATTGCAACAAAACATGCAAAGTGTTGTAAACACAAGTTTAAGAAACGAAAGCGATATCTTGCGAATAGAACAAATCTATTATCAAAAGTATAAAAAGGAAGTCGACTTTACAAAACTAAAGTACAATTTTGAAGCACGTGCTATTATCAACCGCAATGGTTTAATATTCGAGGTGAAATCATGACCAGTAAATTAGAAAATTTTTCCGTCAATTACTTTTTAACTAGAGCCTTATTTTTAGGAATTGGTTTTTCAATTATTATTGGAATGGCTAGACAAGATAGTATTCTTGCTTTTTTGCTTGGTACCCTTATTGGCCTTTTTCTGATTTTTTTATTAAACAAAATTCAAAAATGGAAAGGTGAAAAAACTTTAAATGAACTTTTAACTGAAATGAAAGGTTTAGGTATTTTTTTAAGAATCCTTCTCCTTCTTTATGGCATAGCTCTGCTTTGTGAAGGTCTTACGTTTATTCAATTATTTGCTAGTTCTTTTTTCTTAATTCATACCCCCATTTGGTTTATCTCTCTACCATTAGTCTTTTTATTAATTCGCATTTGTAAAAATGGTAAAATAACCACTTTTCGTGTGGCTACCTGTTTATTTCCAATTTCTTTTTTCTTAACTTTTATTTCTTTAACCACTTTACTTGGTTATGCCAAATTAGATACAGTTATGCCTTTTTTCGTAACAGCACCCCTTGATTTTCTGAAATCTGTTTTTTACTATACGACGTTATCGGTTTCGCCTTCTCTTTTAATGTTACTCACGGAAAAAAGTAATAGTACTGCACCCTACTTATTAGGAAGTTTCACATTAATAAGCAAAATATTTTTAATTATGGCAATTATTGGACCTATTCTAGCCACCATTTATCGTTTTCCAGAGTATATCATTTTAAAAGAAATTAAAATCTTAGATTTTATTGAAAAAATTGAAAATGTGGTCGCCCTTTCTTGGATTTTTGATGAATTTATCTATTTATCCATGGCTTCATTATTGGTAAAAGAATTAATTCCCAAGAAAAATAGTCTTTGTCATGCCCTTATCGTTATTACTACATTCTTTATTGCTTTTCTATTTATTGGCAAATATTATAAAAATGAATTAACGATTTATTATTTATTCCCTATTTTCACGGCTTTAGCCATTCTCTTTATTCTTCCTACTTTCTTTCTTTATTTTTTACTTAAAAAGAAAAAAATATCTGAAAAATAGATATTTTTTTATGGAGCAAGGACAATGCGGAAAGTAACATAGTCATAATTGGCATGTCCACTGTTCGGACCCATAGCAAAAACTCCTACCGCTGCCCCATCGCCAATAGCACCACCACGAGAAATTACAACATTACTTAACCAACTAAGATTTTTATACCAAGAACTAATCTCTCGTCCATCACTCGTAAAAGATGTACTTGATTTAGCAAATGGTCCCATTTCACCAATTGCATCTCCTAAAATACGAAAAGTATAATCAAATACATGTTCATTATAAATATGTTTTGCTTCTATATTGTATATATCTACATATGGTCCACTTGGTTTAGTTTCATTAGTAAATCCGGTACTCGTACTAAGTATAAATGTTTCCGGTAAGGACATTGTTGAATCCCATGCTCCACCACTCATATCATAGATTCCACTATAATTTCCAGTGGTACTTGCATTAACACTTGATGGATTTGTGTAATTACAAATATTATTACCATTTTGTCCCAATGTTACTGCCTCAGTATCTTTATATAAACCTGTACCTAAATTAGGAGCATTTACCGCTACATATCCTGTTGCATAGTCTTTATGATTATTTAATCGTACATTTTCACATTTTACTTGTCCATCTTCTTGATTACATCTTCCATAGATACTCTGTGTAAGATAAGCAACGGCTCCCCATTCTGTATTCTTCATCATATGACTTTCTAATTTTCTTTCATAGTTAAATGAAGTTTGATACATATTGGCTAAATTTATTTTTCGCCATGAGTATACATTCGGTTTTATAATGACTTTTTCAGGCACTTGTTGATTTTGTTCTGCCCCTGTTTTACTCCAACCTGTTGTATCTTTTAATGAGCCATCTTCACTTTGATTGTATCCAGTCTCAAACTTTCCGACCCATAAACCTTCACTTTCAGGAAAAGCTAAGAACGCTGGATGCGTCATCCATTTGCCAACAGCGCATTTTCCATCTTCTCCTGATACCTTTGGACTTTCACATTCACTCTCTCCATTTGTTGTTCCTTCATTTGTTGTATCGTCTCCTCCAAAGATTATCTCTATTGCTGTATTTGGTCCTTTATCTATTAATTCTTCCGCTGTTGCTAATTTATCATATTTCCCCATGTCAAATATCTTATATTTATATTTCGGTATCCATACAAAATAACTTTCAATATCTTTTTCTAGTATTTCTGCTCCTACCTCAGGTTCTTCAGCAGTATCTGTTAAGATAACAGCATTCGCCCATTTCTTCTCTTCATAGTTATACCATTCATGCGCTAAATTTGCTCTTGTTACTGTTCCATTATCACTTATAATGACAGGTATGAGTTTATCGTTTGTTGTTGGTTCTTCTTCTGCTATCGTTTTTGTTGATAGCATAGCTACTTCTCCTTTACCATCTTCATTCCCTAATACCGGGTCTGCTCCATGTAATTTTGGTTCATTATAAACTGCTAATTCATTTAAACTTCCATCTACTACTATTTTACTTATAAAACTTTTATTCATTGATTCTTCAGTAGCAGTAACACTTTCGTCCATCCATAGTTTTATTGTATAGGTTTTTGTATCACTTCCGTTTAAGGTTCCTTTTATTAATTCTCTTGCTTCTTTTGAAGTATATCCTTCTCCTTCATAAGTTGTTTTGCCTGTTGGATAATTTGACAATAATTCTTTTTGTCCTCCATTAAACTCTACCGCTATATATTCACTTTTTAATAAATCTTTTTCTTGTCCATTCGTTTGCAGTAACTTCTCTAGTTTTACTGTATAATCCACTATTGTTTTACAAGTATTGGTTATTGTAAACTTATAGGGTGTTAATTCTTCTGCTTGTTCATCTGTTAAAGGATAAGCATTTTGTAACTTTATATTGCCTTCCTCATTTTGTATGGCTACTTTAATACAACTACTTTGTACTTCATTAATTCCTGTTTGAGTTGCTGTTGATGTCCACCACGCATAACTCGTCCCTACTAAAACTAGAATGGTTACAGCTAACCCTATCATAATGTACATCTTATTTCTTTTTTTCATTTTTCTTCTCCTATTATTACATGACATATCATGTCGTTCATTATAACAAGTATAACGCTAGACGACATCTCATGTCAATAACATGACATAAAACTTCGTGGAAAAATTTAACAAGATATGACACATTATGTCTAGGTGATTTTTTATGATAAAGAAATATCGATTACTAAATGGATTTACGCAAGAACAACTTGCTGAAAAATTAGAAATTAGCACTAGACAACTTCAAAGATTAGAAAAAGGCAGTAATGTTCCTAGTTTCTGGACATTACAAAAATTAGTGTTCATTCTCCATATCCCCGACAATGAATTAGCCAATTATATTAAAATGCAAAAAAAAGAATGCTCATCATAAACATTCTATTTTTTGATTTAAAAATAAGATAATCCTAGTAGTTCTTTCTTCCTTCTATATTTTGATTTTTTTCTAAGTTCATTATATGAGTATATCAATTCAATCACCTTTTGATATAGGGAGTTAGAATTTACTTAAAACTATCTTTTTTATAAATAGATGTTTGAAATATTAATTATACCTTCATTATTTGTTGTTCGTTATCTTCCACTATTTCGTAACCCAATTTTTCATATGTCTTTTTTCTTCTTAGAAACATATTTCGAGTTTTAGCAAAATTATCATCAACATAATCATAAATTAATATTTCTTTTTTATTATCATCTTTCCTATGTAATCTTCCTACATATTGTGTAACTCTAGTTTGTCCAGAAATAGGCATAGTCAAGAATAATACATCAAGTTTTGAATCATCGAATCCCTCACCGATATACGATCCCGTAGCAACTATAATTTTATTACTACCAGCCTCATTTATTTGATTAATTAATTTTTCATAATTTTTAAGTACCATTTTACCTATTCCACCATAGTATTTGAAAATATTATTTGTATATTTAGATAATTTATCGTAAATATAATTCATAAGTTCCAATCGTTCAGTTAAGACTAAAATATTTTTTTCATTTTCATATTCTTTTTTTATATCTTTAATAATATTTTCACTACGTATGACATCTTTTGCGATTAAATCATTAATTTCATTTAATTCATAATTATCAACATTAGGATTCGTAAAATTTAAATGACTTTTCTTCACAATTACTTTCATTGGTAGATTTAATTCTTTATTAAATTTTAAACTATCTACTTTATATCTAATATCACCACATTGCATTTTTATGATAGGAGTATGTCCATTTTCTCTTTCAGGCGTAGCCGAAATTCCGTAAACATATCTAGCATTTCCCGTATTTATCGCTTGTTCAAAAGTATATGCTGCTGTATGATGACATTCATCAATAATAATCATCCCATAATTTTTTGCAATATCTAGTACTTCACCATTATTCCATAATGATTTTATGCTGGCTACATCAATAACATTAGTAATATTCTTTTTTTTACTACTTATTTCTCCAACTTCTTCTACATTTAAGAATTCTTTTATTCTATCTTTCCATTGATTGAGTAGTTGCAATTTATTTACTAAAATTAAAGTATTAACTTTACGTTCTTCTATTATTTTACAGCCTATAACCGTTTTACCGAATCCTGTCGGAGCACATAATATTCCATTATCATATTTTAGCAAGTTATCAAGGGCCTTTTGTTGCTCATCTCTCAAATTTCCATTAAAAGTGATATCAATTTTATGTCCTGTAAAACGCTTATCCGTCTTTATTATTTTAACATTATTAGTTTTGCACAAACTTTCTAAATATTCATATGTTCCTCTTGGTAATTTCAAATATTTTTCATCTTCTTTACTACAATCAATTACCATTGGAATTTTATATACTGACAATCTCATTTTTTGATTTTTGTAAAACTCAGGATTAGCAAAAGTTGCAAGTCTTCTAAAACTATTTTTAACAACCCCACTAAGATTAGCCTTATCAATGTAAACCATATCATTTAAAATTACCTTAATACTTTTAGGATATTCGATATTATTTTTACATTTTGCCATGACTTCTTTTTTCATATCAACTATTTCATGACCTATATCAATAGTTTCATTAGATAGTTCTTCAATTTTTTCAAAAATTTCTTTTTCAGTTAATTTATGAATAGAATTTAAATACTGTATTTGATTATCAATTTTTATAAAATTTCTATCAACAAATAATGTATTTCCATATTTAGATGGTTCATTTTGAAATGGTAATGCTATTAAATTTCCATATCCACCTTTTGGTAAGATATCTTGATTAGGAAACATCCTGTCAAATGACGAAATAGAAATATTCGATATTTCCATAGTTTTAGATAATAATAGGCTGCCTAATTTTCGTGCTGTCAATGCTTTAATACTTACATCAAAAAAAATCCAAACGTGAATTCCATTTCCTGATCTACTGCGTTCTATAGCAATTGGTATCTCATATTCATCACAGATGCTAACAAATGCTAACACATCACTTTTAATATCATTATTAGTATTTTTATTATCAAAATCTAAAGATAGAAAGTAGCAAGTATCATTTTCTAATAAAGGATAAATTCCTATTGGATTATTTCCATACATATGATTGTAGATAACTTCCTTTGATAAAGGCTTATTTTCTCTATTCTGGCAATTCTTACATTTTTTGCCCATCGTTTTATTACATACACCTTGCTTCCACTCATTTACACATGCTGGTATATAATATTTAATACTAGTATTATTTTTATCTATTGATAAATATGGGTAAACATCATCTCTACCTCTAAAGTAACTCATAAATACTCTAATTTTTTCGTCTCTAGATAAAGATAACTCTGTATCATCACTTGTTGATTGATTTAACATTCTTTTTAATTCTTCTACTTCTATTTGTAGTTTTTTTATTTCTAGTTCCTTTTTATTTATCAGATTTCTAATTTCATTATTGTTCATAAGTTATACCTCAACGAATTCTAATGATGAAATAAATCTCAATATAGAGGTTATAACCTCTTCAATTGGTAACTCAAGCCAGTTATTTTTAGCCATATTAATCATTGATTTAAATCTCTTATCATTAAATATAAATTCCAAACTATTTTTTACATCAACTATATTATTTTCATCTATTAAATCATCCTTAAATACTAATTTGTCTAAGTATTGTAAAAAGCGTTTATTTTCAAAATTATTCGTATAAAATAAATAGTAAATATCAAAAATATCTTTATATCTTGTTGATGTTATACCAAACTTTAATAGAGACTTTATTTTTTCTGAACATATTTGTTCTTTAGAATTAGCAAGTAACATTACGGTTTTAGAATAGTTACCTAAATCAAAGCATAATTCATCTTGCTCTATATCCAAATCTTTATGTACACCAATATCTAGTTTTGTAGGAAAAGCATTGCCAAAATTATCAGATATTTCAATAAATACTCTTTTTCCATTATAATCTTGATGATGAAGTTTTTTTATAGGTGCTGTTATTTTTATTTTAATATCTTTATCACTTAGTTTTTCTATAAATGTTTCTATAGCCGTATCATCTAAAGAATATCGAATAAAATCAATATCTAAATCTTGCGTTGTTCTTCTTTTATCTTTAGAAATAGCCATCATTACTACTCCACCTTTGATTGTTATATTTTGATTAAAATTTGCACGATTTATTTGAATCAGTATAACATCTTGGCAAACTTTTGAGATAGCATTAGCATTGGAATAACCATTATCTAAATAATCTTCAAGCATTGCATTTAAATTCATTAAAACACCTCTTTCATGATGACATCATATAAATAATCTCCTATTTCATACTTGCTAATATATTGAGCTATTTTTTTTGTATTTAAAGAATCTTTAATTTCTCGATAATTTCCAATAATTTCTTTATAATAATCAAAGCCAATTGTATTTCTATTTCTTATTAGTTCTATTAACATTCTTTCCTTATCATATATTTGAATTTCAACACCATTTACTGTTAAAGTTGATTTACCAATTTCAAAAAATTTATCTTGGTAGTATATAACTTTAATTCTACTATCTCTAATTTTAGTACTATTTCTTCTTAATGCTAGATAGTCCTTTTCTGGAATAACATCTGTTAAATTATGGTAATAAAAAGCACTATCCATTGTAAATATTGCATTAGGGTATTTTTTAGTTAGAACTTCTAAATAATTTACATTTTTTTGATTACTATAAATGCCTTTTTCTATCTTAAATATCTTTCCAATTTTAATTAACTTTTTAATTTCATAATCACTTTTATATTGTTTGATAAGTTCTTTGTAAAGCAATATCAATATAATCACCTCTTAATATAATTTTAAAGTAAATTACCACAATAGTCAATCGTATGTGGTAATTTACTTTAAAATTGCTATACTTTAATTCTCGAAAATTAGAAATTCTTCTAAACCAACATAAACTTTTCTAAATATTAGTAGATCTTAATCAAACTAATATAAATTAAAACACATAAAAATGAAGCTTTTCGGCTCCTTCAGGGGGGTGGACTTTTTTAAATCTTTTCGCTTAAAATTTTACTTTTTCCCTTATTTTTTTTCTTTTTTGTTTATTTTAAATTAGAAAAAATTAAAACAATTTATTAAAAATTGATAATTTTAATATCTAATTATTACCTAAAATTTTATTCTTCTATATCAATATGAAGATTTATATCTTCTTCAGTAGGAAGTTCTCTTAATATATCTTCAGGTAAAAACTTTGCTATTTCATAAGAACTTACTCCTATCGGTTGTTCTATTCCCTTTAATGAATATTGAGCAGTCAATTTATCTTTCTCTTGACAAAGTATAAGTCCAATTGATGGATTATCAAATTCACTTTTTAGCATGTCGTTTACAGCATTAAGATAAAAATTCATTTTCCCAGCATATTCTGGTCTGAAGCTATTTGCTTTTAACTCTACGACAATATAACACCTTAACTTTAAATGATAGAAAAGTAAATCAATATAGTAATCATCATTTCCAACAGTTAATTTATACTGATTACCAACAAAACTAAATCCATTTCCTAATTCCAAAAGAACATCTCGAATTTTATTTATCATAGCTGTTTCTAATTCTTTTTCTTTATATCCATCTTTTAGAGTTATAAAATCAAATATGTACGGATCTTTAATTACATTATTTACTAAATCACTGTTAGGATTAGGTAATGTATTATTAAAATTGTTAGCACTATTTCCTACTCTTAAATGATATAGTCCATCTATTTGAAAGGATAATACATTTCTACTCCAACCATTTTCTATCGTCGCTTGAGCATACAATTTTCGAATTTTCTTATCTTTAAATTTCTCCATCAATAATAAATTATGACCCCAAGGCAAATTTGCAACAAGCTGTTGCAAATTTTCATCATCTCTATATTCCTCGTAAAATAATTTCATATAATTTAGATTTCTTTCAGAAAATCCTTTCATATTAGGAAATTCTAATTTTAATTCTGTAGAAACATTTTTAATAAAACTTTTACCATATTTACTATTTTCTGAAATAATTTTTCCAAGTCTAAAATAAAGCGTGATTAAATTTTTGTTTACTTCAATCATTGTTTTAGTTTGACTTGTTTTTATTTCATTTTTAATATTTAAAACTATATCTTTAAAATCTTTTTCTAACATTACAAACCTCCCTTTATATTTTTATTATAACAAAAATTATTTAAACTTTTATATTGAAATATATTTTTAGAACAAAAGTAAAACAACAAATTAAAATTTTTTTGTTTTACCTTAAGGAACCTCACGATTCCTTTTTCTTGTTTCATTGGAGTTTCCTCCTCCACAAGCCTAACTTCCGATGGTCGCCACCGTACTTTCTTTTTTCACTTTTTCTTTTCTTTTAATTAACCCTTCTGCCCTTATATTTATACTAGCATTGATATCCCTATTGATAAGCAATCATTATTTTCTTGCTTTACAAAATGATTATATAACGGCAAACGATTGTTTGCAAGATATTTTTTAAAGTTTTCTAAGAACTTTCCTATAAGATAAAAAAATAAAATTTTAATACCTAATTATTACCTAAAATGGTTAGAAAAAAAATTATTACTCACTATTTAGGCTTCATAAAACTTAGAAAAAACAAAAATGAGAAAGCTTTTGCTTTCTCTTCAGGGGGGTTGGACTTTTTTAAAGTAGAAATCGGTGGTAGTTTTAAACAAAGAATTTTTACATTTACTTGTACGAATCCTTTACTCATTATAATTTATTTTTTATAGAACACAAGTTTTTTTACTTAAATTATCATTTTATTTCTTTATATTCTTTACAAGCTTGATCTAACTCTTTTAATAAAGCATCAATCTCTTCTTCTGTTTTACATCTTGCTCCACTAGCAAATTTATGTCCACCACCATTATAATGTTCTGCAACAGTATTAATAATCGGACCTCGACTACGAATATTCACTTTATAAATCATATTTTTCTCATCGTATGTTACAAACGTCCAAACAAGTACCTCTCTAATATAATTAAAATCATTAATCATATTGGAAGGTGTTGCATTATCAACATCATATTCTTTTAAAATTTCTGGAGTAATTTTTATATAGGCAAAACCATTTTCCGTTAAAGACAAATGCTCTGCTAAATAACCATGAAATCTTATTTCATTTAATGGTCTTTCATAAAGCTTTGGATAAAGACTAGTAAAATCTAAAGCATATTCGTCAATTAATTTTGATACAATTTTAAATGTTTTCGCTGTTGTATAAGAAAGTAAGAAACGATCGCTATCCGAAACAATACCTAAAAATAGATTACTTGCAATATTTTTATCCATTTTTAAGTTTGTTTTAAAAATAAGTTCTGTAATCAATTGACAAGTAGAAGAGGCTGTCTCATCGACGAGTTCCACATTTCCAACTTTTTCTTCACAAGGATGATGATCAATTTTAATGATTTCTTTATAAGATAAACCGAATATCCCATCCACACGATCAAGTGTTGGAACATCAAGGAGTATCAACAAAGCATTTTCTACATCTTGATACTCTTCTTTATCTAATGCTCCAAAATATTTGAATTTGGTAACACTTGCTCCTACCGCTAGAACTTTTTTATGAGGATACGTAAGTCTTATCGCATCTCTTAAAGCAATTTGGCTTGCAACAGCATCTGGATCAGGACCAACATGTCTTGCTACAACAATTGTGTTATATTTTTTTATTTTTTTTACAATTTCTTTGCTGGTATCCATAGCCATGTTTATCCCTCCTATTTAATAATGTTATACGTATCAAGTGCAATCATTAATTCTTCGTTGGTTGGAATAACATATACAGGTACTTTTGATTCACTTGAAGAAATCAATCCTTCATTTTTTTCTAAATAACCGGCGATTTTATCATTCTCTTCTGCATCAAGATAAATACCCAAAGAAGAAAGTTTACTAATGATTGCTGCTCTAAATTCACGAGCATTTTCACCAAGACCGGCAGTAAAGACTAAACAATCAACATTCCCATCTAAATCTACATAATACTTGGCAATATAACCAACAATACGATCGATATACATATCATTGGCTAAAGAACATCTTTCTTTTCCTTCTTTGATACCTTCTTCAATATCACGATGGTCAGAATACTCTCCACTAATTCCAAATAAACCACTTTCTTTATTTAAGATATGGTCAACTTCCATAATCGTTTTACCGGTTTTATCCATATAATAAGGAATGACAGAATAATCGATATCACCAGAACGAGTTCCCATCATAAGTCCAGCATTTGGACTAAATCCCATTGTCGTATCATAACTTTTACCATCTTTAATACAGCAAATAGAACCACCACTACCAATATGGCAACAAATCATATTGACCTTTTCTTTATTTAACATTTTTTGAACAGTTTTCATAATATAACGATGGCTTGTTCCATGAAAACCATATTTACGAATGCCATAATTTTGATACCATTCATAAGGAACAGAATATAAATAATTTAATTCAGGTATAGTTTGATGGAAAGACGTATCAAAAACACCTACCATTGGCGTATCAGGAAGAGCCTCTTGAAACGCACGAATACAAGATAACATAGCAGGATTATGAAGGGGTGCTAAATCATTAAACTTTTCACACTCGCTTAAAACTTCCTCTGTAATTAAAACAGACTCTTTAAAACGATCTCCACCATGCACTAAACGATGTCCTACTCCATCAATCTCCTCTAAAGAAGCCACAATATTATTATTGATTAATTCTTCTTTTAAATAAGCTACAGCATCATTATGATTCTTTAATTCTACTTCTTTTTTGGTTTTTACCCCATCAATTTTGATATTATAAAAACTTCCATTCATACCAATTTTTTCAAAATAACCACTAATTAATTCTTTTTCGCTTGGGAGTTCAATACAATTAAATTTTAAAGATGAACTTCCGGCATTGACTGTTAATATTTTCATTTTCTTTACACCTCATTAAGTATTATACAAAAAAAAAGCCTTTTTGGCTATCTTTCTTTTGCTTCTAATGACTTTTTGACATTTTTATAATCGGTCTTACTTGCTAAAGCATCATAGTCAATTACCCTTTTTTGATTACTATCAAAATTATACCCATACTCATTAAATTGTTCGCGAATAATTTTTTCCATACCATTTTCATATTTTCCATCATAACTTTTATAATAATCTTCTATATGTTTACGCATCCTTATCACCTAATTATAGTATGTATAAAATTTCTCTTTTTATGTAGACTACTTTAATAGGTGAGAAAATATGAACGATATTTATTTTAATCAATGTATTCTTTGTACAGTTGAAAACTGTATGTATCATAGTAAAGACAACTATTGCAATTTAGGCAAAATTGAAGTAAAAAATCAAAAGAAAAACACGGCAAATTGTGCGAGCTTTAAAGAAAAAAATTAGAGTTTCATGCCTCTAATTTTTGCTTTTTTAAGTTCCTGTTCTGAGCCGGAATCACTCGCTTTTTATTAAGTATAGAAAAAAGAATTAAATAAGTCAACCTAAAGTAAGTCGTCGAAATCCTTTTTGGTATTTTCACTTACTTTAATCACTTCATGATTTTTAATGGCCTCATAAATTAAATCTTTATAAGGAATCCTCTTTTCATACTCCTCACAAAGTCTTGCCTTAGGATTAATGACAGGATGGTCAGGAACAAAAATGGTACAACAATCTTCATAAGGCAAAATACTCGTTTCATAAGTATTTATTTTTTTTGCAAGGTCAATAATTTCTAATTTATCAAAACAAGCAACCGGTCTTATAACGGGAATTTTAACAACCTCATTAATGGCTTTCATACTCGTTAGTGTTTGACTAGCAACTTGACCAATCGATTCCCCATTGACTAAAATTTTCGCGTTACTTCTACTTGCAATAATCTCGGCAATTCGATACATCATTCTTCTCATAATCGTAATTAAATATTCGTGAGGAATATTTTTATAAATGGCTTCTTGAATTTCCGTAAAATGAATTACATGCACTTTTAAATCATTATTGTATTTGCTTAAAATTTTAGCTAGTTCCAGTACTTTGTTTTTGGCTTCTATGCTGGTATGAGGAGGACTTTCAAAATAAAGGGCTTCTAGCTTAACGCCACGTTTGATTGCCATATAGCCAGCAACTGGAGAATCAATACCTCCACTAAGCATCAATATTCCTTTACCCAACGTGGAAACGGGATACCCACCAAGACCTAATTCCTTCTCAAAATAAAGATACGTTCCATTATTGCGCATCTCGACATGAATCACCACTTCCGGATTGTGTACATCCACAACAATTCCTTTTTTATTCTTAAGTAAAAAAGCCCCTATTTCACTACTAATTTCTAAACTGTTTTTTAGAATTGCCTTATTACTTCTTTTCGTTTCTACTTTAAAAGTTTTAAATTCTTTTTCTTGAACTAAAGAAAGTACTTCTTTTTTTATTTCTTCTAAATCTAACGTTTTGATTTCATAACAAACGACTATTTCATGAATGCCAAACACTTCTTTTAACTTGGCAATCACTTTATCATAGTTGTCCTTTAATCCTCTTATAAACATTCTTCCTTTATCATATTGAATTTCTACTGGCTCATCCTTTAATTTGTATTTGATATTTTCTTTTAAAGTTTGAATAAAAAGGTTAATATTTTCTTTCTTCGTGGTTAATTCACCATATTTAATGAGAATAATTTTTTCCATTTCCCTCACCTTGATAGTATTATAAACGATAAATAGGAAGAAAACTAGCAATTTTCGTCGAAATATGGGAAGTTTCTTCTAGTTTTGTCGAATCCCTTGTAAATAAAAAATGATTCATTATAATAGCATAACGTTACCAAAAAAGTGCATTACCCCCAGGCTATTTATCTATTTTTTTATCCATTACTTTTTAACTCGTCAAAAATTTATTTAACTACTTTTTTGGTAACAATTAAATATGTAAAAAAAACAGTTTAATCTTCCATTAAACTGTTTAATTTTTTATAAGCAATTTGAAAACAATTTAAAAATCTTGTTATTTCTTCTGCTGTTGTTAAATAAGATAAACTAATTCTTATCGTCGTAGAAGCTCTTTTTTTATCATTGTAAAGAACCATCACTGAAGAAGAAATTTCCCCACTTGAACAAGCGGTATTGGTTCCAATATAGATTTCATATTCTTCCATCGCATGAATAAAAGTTTCAGGACGAATATTTAACAAACTAATATTTAAAATATGAGGAATGGAATATTTTGTACTATTGATAACCACATTTTGTAGTAAACTTACCTCTTCTACAATTCTTTCATTTAATTTACGAATAAAAGTTTCTTTACGATCCAAATCTTGAATTCCCAAACGAATCGCTTTCGCTGCCGCCGCAATTAAAGGAACTGCTGGTGTTCCAGGTCTTAGATTTTCCTTATCACTTCCATGAATAATAGGAATCATTTTTACTCCAGAATTTTTATAAAGAATACCAATTCCCTTAGGACCATATATTTTATGTAGAGAAAAACTAGCTAAATCAACATCTTTTAAATTAATAGGAATCTTTCCTAAAGCTTGCGTCATATCGCTATGAAAATAAACATTGGGATTTTCTTTTTTAATAATTTGACGAATGGATTTAATGGGTTGCCTTACCCCAAGTTCACTATTTACAGCACAAATACTTACTAAAATGGTTGTACTACGCATTTTTTCTTTTAAATCTTCAAAATCCACAAGTCCATCTTCCGTATGATTAACATAACTGATTTCAAACCCAAATTTTTCTAAGTAAGAGCATATTCCATATATAGAAGGATGTTCTAGTTTAGATACAATGATATGATTTCCTCTTTTTTGATTGGCAAAAGCAGTTCCAATTAAAGCTAAATTATTGGATTCAGTGGCTCCACTTGTATAAAGAATTTCCGATTCATTTACTCCAAATAGTTCACTAATTTGTTTCGTTGCACTATTCACTAACTCTTTTGATTTCATTCCTAAACTATGCAAAGAATTGGGATTTCCTAAAAAATCTTTACTTGCTTTATTGTAAGAATCTAGTACATCGTAAGAAATAGGAGTCGTAGCACTATAATCTAAATAAATCATTTCCAATTCACCTCTTTATCTTGATTTTGATACATAAACATAAAAATCATCTTTTGCATCCTCTACATATCCAACACTTTCGGCCATTTTTCGACTGGCATAATTGCTTTTTTCAATAACACCTTTAACTTTGGTGACTTCTTTTATATTATATAAAATATATTTTGTGATTGCATCTAAAATTTTTTTACCAATACTTTGATTGCGAAATTCTTTTGCTACGGCACATTCTATATTTAAAGAACCATCTCTTTTTAACTCTTCTAAACGGATATAACCGACAAATTCTTCTTTATATTTTACCAAATAAGAAGTATTAAATTGTAAGGTATCTCCTTTTTCTTGTGATTCTTTTAAACGTTCTTCTAATCTTTTCGTTACATATTTTTGAAAAGCTTCATCATTTTCTAAGGTATATTTCAAATGCCTTTGAAGAGGATCTTTGGCATCATAGACATAAATCTCTAAATCTCCTAATTTTAATAACATGTTATCCCCCTATTGGTATTCTTCCATTAAACGTTTATGAATATCAGGTTCTATAATATTAATAGCAACAATAGCATTCTCTAAAGCATTTTTAAAATTTCCTTTATAAAAAGCATTTTCTGCTTTTGCAAGACCTAAATCTACCTCTTTGTTAACACGATAACGATTACCATATACAATAGCCATCTCCGCCATTTTGGCTGTTTTTACAATTTCTTTCGAAGTATTGTATACTTTAAAAACCAAATCTCTTGCTGTATCCACACGAGTATTTAATTCTTTTATCGAAATAGGAGTATTTTCTAACACTTTAATGATTTCTTCAATACCTTCACTTGCTTCAGCAAGTTCTACAAAATAGTTTTCTGGTACCACAGGAAGTTTAAAACCATGAATTTGACTTTCAGCCTTCTTTAAAATTTCCTTTATCTCATCTAATTGTTCACGAGCTCGAAGCTCATCTTCTTTTAGTGAACCAATCGTTCTTAAAGCTCGATCCAATTTTTCTTCCGTTTTGGTTAAACGTACATTTAAATTTTCCATGTCTTTTCCCAGTTTCGCATAGTAAGATTTTTTACTACGTTGTAATTCGACAATTTCATCATATTTGTCATGAATCGCCACAAGTTCACTGGCAATTTCTCCAATCACCGCTACGTCTTCACTGGTTAAATCATAACTATATTTAATATCGTCCATTTTCTTATACAAATCATTGTTAATTTTATTTAGCTTAGTCACTTTAATGAGAATTGTTCGAGCATAATCTTCATATATCTTTTTGGCAATTCGCTCTTTATCAAAATCATTATCACTAGATTCAAAGAAATCCAAAATGGTTTTTAATTCAAAAATCGAATCTTCTAGATTTAACATATTAAGCCTTTGAAAAACATCGGCGATTTTTTTATTGGCCTCCGCAATATTGTAATCAATATTTAAGTATTCTAAATTAAAACCATCTTTTTCCATTCTTTCTTTGGTTTTTAAAATTGAACTAATCTTATTCGGAATTAATTTTTTCCCCATTAAAATAATACTCGGAGCTTCTTCCATCACAACTTTTAAATTACCAATGATATCATCGATGGCTTTAACAATTTTTCCTACTTCCTGATAAGCATTTTTATCCATCGATATTTCAAAAGCACTAAAGAGTTTATCAACATTTTCAAATTGTAATTCAATCGGTGAAGAAATGAGTTTGTACTCTTCTTGATGGGTATGATAACGATTTAAAATTTCTCGATAAGAAGATTTTAATTTGGTAATGGTATCTCTATTGCGCTCTTCACTTAATGTAATACTTCTAATTTCGTCTAATAAAAAATTGGCTTTGGTTTTGACATACCAAATTTCAATTTCAGCATCGGCGATATGTTTTCTTAGTTCTTTATAATTTTTATCATTATATAGTTCTTCTATTTCTAGTAAAGCATCGGTGATTTTAGGAACTTCTACATCTTTGATTTCTTTAAATCTTCTTTGCCAATTCTCATATAAATCTTTGGAATCCGAATTCGCAACAAGTGGCTCTACTTTATTTAATTCTGACAAAATAGAAGCAGAAATAATTAAATTTTTTTCTCGTTCTAAATTTGCAATCATTTCGGAATATTTCTTACGTTCTTTTTTATTTATCCAATTTAAAACCACAATGATTACAATAATGGTTACAATATAATATGTTATTCCTAGTAATATAAAAGTAGTTCTAGACATAATATCACTATCCCTATTCTTTTTTATTTTATCACATATTTTGACACTTTGGGGAAAAATAGAACAAAATAAAACAAAAAGAAAGAAAAAAAGTAACGATTATGTTACCTTATTGCGAGAGTGATGCGGAAAGTTCGATTCTGATCACCATTCCCGGAAGTTCGGAGGAAAGCAAAGAGACCAGCATTGAGTCCACGCACACTCTCCCCGCCTCGTATGACCCAAGGATCATACGAGAAAACAAAAAAGGCCTCATCTTCATACCATCCACTAACATGTCTCGGTTGAGTTTCACCACTTGTTCCTTTATACACACTATCCTTAAATGGACCCATTTCTCTTGTAGCATCTCCTAATATTCCTCTTTGATAATCATCATAACTTTTCGAATATTCATACGTACCATAATATTTTGTATCCTCAGGAAAATCTAATCCATTCACTACTTCCTTTGTAGAACTATCAGAACCGGAATTCGTTAATGTACCATTAAAACCACTATTATAAAGATCATCTCTCCCACTAGCGGGGCTACCTTCTTCGTCTTTCATTACAGCCATTACATATTCCCATGCTCCACCACTCATATCAAAAATTCCAGTATTATTTTTCGTAGTGCTTGCTTCAACACTTGAGGGGTATACATTAGATTTATTATTGACTTCCCCTGGATTAGTTTGTCCATAATTAGTGTAAGCAGGATACCCTGTCGTTGGTTGATTTATAGCAACTACTCCCGTTACAAAATTACTACTATTATTGATTCTTGCTTCTTCACATTTTATTGTTCCGTTTTCATTATTACATCTTCCATAGATACTTTGGGTTAAATAAGCAACTGCTCCCCATTCCGTATTCTTCATCATATGACTTTCTAAATTTCGTTGGTATTCGTAACTTGTTTGATAGGCTTTTGCTACTTGGATGTTTGTCCATACATAAACATTCGGTTTTATAATTACCTTATCTGGTTGATTTTCATTATGTTGGGCTCCTGAAGTATTTTCTGCTCCACTATATCCAGTTTCAAATTTGCCTACCCACAACCCTGTTGTTCCTTCAAAGGCTAAAAATGCGGGATGCGTCATCCAATCACCATTTTGACATTGACCAATATTACCAGATGTCTTTGGTGTTGTGCATTCATTCTTGTTATTATCATTTGTCTCTGTTGTTCCAAACCTTATTTGTATTATTTGGGGACTTGCTACTTCTCCATCCTTTTCATATTTAAAATTATCTACATTAAATAACTTATAACTATATTTTGGTATCCATACAAAATAACTCTCTATACTTGTTTCCGGTATTTCTGCTCCTACTTCTGGTTCTTTCGTTCCATCAACAAGGATTACAGCATTCGCCCATCTCTTCTCTTCATAGTTATACCATTCATGGGCTAAGTTAGCTCTGGTAACTGTTCCTTTATTATCTATAACGACTGGTATTAGTTTATCGTTTGTTGTTGGCTCTGCTTCTTCTAGTGTAGATAGCATAGCTACTTCTTCATTACTTCCTTCATTCCCTAACACTGGGTCTGCTCCATGTAATTTTGGCTCATTATATTTTGCTAATTCATTTAGACTTCCATCTACTACTATTTTACTGATAAAACTTTTATTCATAGAATCGTCAGTAGCAGTAACACTTTCGTCCATCCATAGTTTTATTGTATAGGTTTTTGTATCATTTCCGTTTAATGTTCCCTTTATTAATTCTCTTGCTTCTTTTGAAGTATAATCACTACCATCATAAGTAGTTTTTCCTATTGGATAGTTTGATAGTAGTTCTTTTTGTCCTCCATTAAACTCTACGGCTATATATTCACTTTTTAATAAATCCTTTTCTTGTCCGTTGGGTTGCAGTAACTTCTCTAATTTCACTGTATAATCCACTATTGTTTTACAAGTATTGGTTATTGTAAATTTATAGGGTGTTAATTCTTCTGCTTGTTTATCTGTTAAGGGATAAGCATTTTGTAACTTTATATTATTTTCCTCATTTTGTATGGCTACTTTAATACAACTACTTTGTACTTCATTAATTCCTGTTTGACTTGCTGTTGATGTCCACCATGCATAACTCGTTCCTACTAAAATTAACAATCCTGCTATAATTCCTACTAGCATTATCTTTATTCGTCGTTTGGGTTCCTTTCTATTATTATCTAATATACCCCCCCCCCAGACGACGATTTTCACTGGTTGGGAGGTTCTTTTTGAAATTATTCATTTCTCTTTCTCCTCCATATCTTAATTAAAGTATAGCACAAATTTACTCCTTTGTTCAACTATGTTATTTTCTGTACCTAACAAACATTCATATCAGCCAATGCTTTTATGCCGAAAATCTTTGCAAATGCAAAAAAATTCGTCATACTATATTATTATAGTTTTCTTTTCTTCTTTTGAAATATCACTAGATATTCAAAAAAGAATAGAATTTCAATTTTCTATTCTTAAACTAATAACATTGGAAATCTCCTTACATTTCTTCTAAAAAGATTTTCTTATAAATTTCTTCGTATTGTTCCACTTCGATAATTTTTAAATTTTCTAAAACTTCTTTTGGAACTTCTTCTAAATCATAATGATTTTCTTTAGGGATAAAAACTTCTTTAATACCATCATGATAAGCACCAATTAATTTTTCTTTCAAGCCTCCTATTTTTTTAACGTAACCTAAAAGAGTCATTTCTCCTGTCATAGCAATCCAATCAGGCACTTTTTTATGCTTAGCTAAACTAAGTAAAGCCGTGGTAATACTCACTCCGGCACTTGGTCCATCTTTTTTCATTCCAGCTTCTAAAAGATGAATATGAATATTTTTATTTTGATAATCCTCTTTATGAATTTGAAAGACTTCTTGATGGCTCAAAAGATAACTTATGGCAACAGAAATACTTTCTTCCATCACACGTTCCACAAAACCTGTAATTTTTATTCTTTCGTTTCCCGGATATATACAAGTTTCAACCGGAAGCACTTTTCCACCCAAATTGGTAATAGCAAGAGCATTGACTACTCCAATCGCTCCCTTTTCAATTAAAGAATTTTGGGTGTATTTGCCTGGACCTAAAAGTTCTAGAACAAGTTCATGAGTTATTTTTATATTTAAAAGTCTATCTTGCACAATTAATTTTCGTACTAAGCTTGTTAAAAGACGATATAAATCTCTTACCCCTGCTTCATTCGTATAATTTTCAATTATTTCCTTAATAGTTCCATCTAAAAACTTAATATTTTTAGAAGTAAGTTTATGTTCTTCTAATAAAAGCGGTAGTAAATATTTTTTAGTAATTAACATTTTTTCATTTACCGTATAACTCGATAATTCAACAACTTCTAAACGGTCGTATAATTCATAAGGAATATCTTCTTTATCATTTGCAGTAAGTATAAATAAAACATGAGATAAATCAAATTCTTCTTCGATATAATAATCTATAAAATATGGATTTTGCTCTTTATCTAATATGTCCAATAAAGCACTAGAAGGGTCTCCTTTATAATCTTTAACCATTTTATCCACTTCATCAATTAAAATGACTGGATTTTTAGAGCCACATCTTTTTAAAGCTTCGATAATTTTACCAGGACTTGAACCCAAATAAGTTCTTCTATACCCAGTTAAAATAGAACTATCATTTAATCCACCAACACTTATTTTATAGAAAGATTTATTTAAACTTTCCGCAATTGATTTAGCAAGAGTCGTTTTTCCAACACCAGGAGGTCCAATTAAACATAAAATGGGCGTATTCACCGATTCATTTCTTTCTTTGGCAGCAATATATTCGAGTATTTTATTTTTAGCCTTTTCTAAGCCAAAATGCGTTTTGTCTAAACTCTTTTTAATGCTTTCTAAGTTGGTTTCATCTTTTGTTTCATATTCCCAAGGTAAATGAAGCATCCAATCCAAATAAGTTCTTATACTCGCCCCTTCTGGACTTGCTTCACTCATTAACTCAAGTTTTGTGATTTCACTTTCTATTTTAGAGATTATTTTATCGTTATGAAGATTTAATTTTTTTAAAGAAGTTCTATATTTTTCAATTTCTTCTTGTTTGGAATGGGTTTCCCCTAGTTCTTCTTGAATTTCTCGCAATCTTTCTTTTAAAATAAATTCTTTTTGACTTTCTTCCAAACCAATTTGAAGTTTTTCTTCCATTTGCTTATCTAATTTCATAACTTGTAATTCTAAGTTCAAATCAGAAATTAAGCCTTCACCACGTAAAACCGGATTGATTTGTTCCATATAAAAAAGTTTACGGGAAAAAGAAATGGGTAAAAATGCTGCAATCAAATCCGTCATTTTGTTTAAATCTTTGACATCTTTTATTGTATTTAAAATACTATTGGATACTTGATCACTTTTGACATATTGTTGAATTAATTCAACAAGTTTACGTAAAAGAGCCAAAGATTCTATTTCGTCATAACTTGGAATAGACATTTTTTCGTATAAGCATTCTAAAACTTCTTTTTCTTCTTTATGATTTTGTAACGACTTTACTTCTGCACGAAAAAGTCCTCGTAAAGTAATTCGTAAATTGCCATTCGGTAATTCTATTTTGTTTTTTATCTTGGCAACAATTGCCACTTGGGGAAAATCACTAATTTCTGGTTTTTCCTCTAATTGGTCTTTTAGGGGTAAAACAACCAATTCATTTTTATACGCTTTATTTGCTAAAAGAGCAACATTTTGACTTAAAGAATTCGTAAGTTCCAATTTTACTTCTTGATTGGGAAGTAGAAGAAGATTTTTCAGTAATAAAACTGGTAAAGAATTTTTCAAGTCCATCATCTCCCCATTCATTGATGTCATTTATTATAAAGAGGGGCAAAAAAAAAGTAAAGAATCTTTACATTTTTTTACATCAATTTTAAATTATTTTTCTTCATTCATAAAAGAAATAATATTATCATTGCTTGCATTGTCATTTCGTTTTGGTAAGTCAACTCTTTTTGGTAATTCAAATGCTGGTTCTGTCTTCTTTTCTAGCTCTTCTTCGTTTTTGGAAATCTCTGGTACATCTTTTTCTAAATAAACGGAACTAAATGGAGCAGATGTAACCTTCGTATTTTCCTCTTCTGCAAAGATGTTTTTTGGTTCTTCTTCTTGAATGACAGGGATATCACCAAATGTATAGGAATCCTCAGTTTCTTTTTGTTGATCATACTTCTTTAAAACTTCATCGATTGATTCTTCTTCACTAGCAAAGTCAAGATTTTCTTGCATTACAAAATCCAAATTATAAATATCAGAAGTATCTTTTAAATCAGGTTCATTCATTTCTTCATTTATATAATCCGTATTTAAAACCAAATTACTAGTCACAAAAGGATCGATATCTTCAATTTTTTTTTCCTCAAATGTTTCCAATTCTTGGCTTTCTTCCTTAGGATTTACTTCTTCTTCTACATTTTCTTCTTCATGAGAACTTACATCTTCATTTAAAGTGATTGTTTCCAAATTTTCCGAAACAACTTCTTCCTTTTTTTCTTCTTCTACTTGATTTTCCATTGCTTTTCTTGCTTTTTCATCCTTTTTTCCAAAAAATAGAATTACTAAAAATGAAAAGGCAAGTATAGAAATTACTATAAATAAACCTATGCCAAAATATTCATTGCTATAAAGTTTATATAGAAATTCCATATCATCACCACCTTTTATTCTATTTATAAGAATACCATAAACTAAATTTGAAGTCAATTTTTTGTTCAAACAAGAACAAAAGTATCCGTAAAAAAACTCTTCTTTAAAGAGTTTACATTACATATAACGATTCATTTGTTTCATTACTTGATTTATTTGTTTTTGACTTGGTTTTCTTCCCATGCTACTCATCATAGCTTCAATCATTTTTTCATTGATGGGAGGATTTTTTTGCATATATTTTTTCGTAACAAATCGTGCCCCGACAAAACCTAGTATTAGTCCAACGATTAAACCAAGTACAATTAATAAAATATCATGTAACATAAAAGTTCCTCCTTTGTTATATTATTCTACTAAAATTTTTTTTAGACTGCAAGTTTATCCAACCAAAAATAATCTTTGTTTTGTGCAATTATAATACAAATGTGACAGTTATTCCAATTTACCATCAAAATTTCAGGAACCGATGATGTGATAATA
>CANRJW010000011.1 GCA_947631035.1 uncultured Bacilli bacterium | reverse complement strand
ACGCCATTTTTCATCATTCGAAAAATGGCGTTTAGTGCTTCAATTTTATATCTACTTCCAAAAAGGGCAAACTCAAAAATTATGTGACAATAAATACCTTTTATTGTATAATAAAAAATCAAAAGAAGGGATATAGAATGTACGAAGAAAAAGAAATCAAATACCAAAAAAGAAAAAAAGAAAAGAAAACTATGCCAAAAGAGACTAAAATAGAAAAGGAAAAAAAGACAAAGGAACAAGGAAAAAAACAACCAATATCTCTTCCGCCAGTTCTTAAAAAAATAGATTTCCAAAAGTTATTTACTGAATTGGCTATTTTAATTTTTGTCATGATGTTGATTATTTTTACTCTTTCACGTATCAAAAAACAACAACAAAAACTAACCGAAACCTTTAAAGAGAACATGACCTCTATTACCAATACAGCACTTCATTACTTTGAAGAAAAAACTTTACCGCAAAATACGGGAGATTCAACATCTATTCTTTTAGAAGAAATGATTAATTTAAATTTAATTTCTGAAATTAAAGATGAAGACAATAACCCTTGTAATGCCATGGATAGCTATATTCTTCTTACCAAAACAACCAAAGAAGATTATCGTTTAAAAATTTACTTAAAATGTCCCAAGAAAGAACAAACATTAGAGCAAAAAGTAACTTGCCATAATAAAGTTTGCAATTTAAAAAAATAAATTAAGATTTTTTGATTGGTAATCGTACAATAAATTTAGTAAATTCATTATCACTCGTCGCCTTAATGCTCCCCTCATGCAATTCGATAATTTCTTTGGCAATAGTAAGACCCAAACCGCTCCCTCCTGTTTTTGAAGTTCTTGAAGAATCAGCCCGATAAAATTTTTCAAATAATTTAGATAATTCTTCTTGAGGGATTTTCTTGCCACGATTCGATGTTGTGATGGTAACAAATTGGTCCGCTACTGCAACATCGATACTGATTAAAGAATCTTTACTATAATAAATAGCATTTTTAATTAAATTACCAAAGACACGAGCAAGTTTATCCGGGTCCCCTTCTAGTAAAACTTTTGCTTGATAATGCAAATTTATTTTCTTTTTCTCTTCCTTTAAAATAGGATAAAAATCATCTATAATTTGTTCTAACATCAACGTTAAATTGATTTCTTCTTTTTCTAACAGAATTGTTTCCGCATTAAACCGAGCAATATCAAATAACTCATTAATTAAATCTTCAAGTCGATACGATTTATCAAGAGCAACTTTTATGTATTTTTCTCTTTGTTTTTTAGGCATATCTTTAATCTCATCGAGTAAAGACAAATAGCCAATCATAGAAGTTAAAGGTGTTTTTAAATCATGAGCCAGATAAACGATTAAATCTTGCTTTTTTTGTTCACTTTCTCGTGCCAATTGTTCATTCTTTTCCGCTTCCTTTTTTAAATGATTCATTTTTTTTTGCAACTCTAAAAATTCAGGCGGTAATTCAATATACTCGACTTTTTTATTCAATAAATTCTCCGAAGCCTTAGAAATAATATTCACATAAGAATAAAGCTTATGAATCATTAAATAAAGCATGATAATAAAACCAATAAACCAAATAATAAGTCCAACAATCAACAGATTATGCGATTGAAATAAAGTTTGAAATAGAAAAATTGCATCATAGTATATTTTAGGTGAGTAATCATAAAGCCATTGAAAGTCCATTTGATTCACCGATGCAGAAAGAAGAAAGAAAAATATCGGAAAAGCAATCGTCCATATCCCCATCTTAACTAAAAAACGAAGAAACGTTTTTCGTACCAATAAATTATTATTTTTCAATTTTATACCCCACTCCCCAAACTGTAATGATATACTTTGGATGTTTACCATTATCATGCATTTTTTCTCTTAAATGACGAATATGAACCATGATAGTATTGTTATCTTTTTCATAATAATCTTCTTTCCAAACATATCGAAATAAATCTTCCGTTTTCACCACATTTCCTCTATTAAGACATAAACACCAAAGAATCGAAAATTCTGTTTTGGTTAGTTCCACTTTCGAATCATTAAAATAGAATTCATGCGTTTTTTGATTAATCAAGATATTGCGAAAATCGATAACAGAAGCATCATTCATTCCATTTTGATTATAATTTTTATATCTGCGAAGTTGTGCTTTCACACGTGCCATCAGTTCAAGAGGTTTAAAAGGTTTTGTGATATAATCATCCGCTCCAATAGTTAAACCATTTACTTTATCAATATCTTCAACCTTAGCTGTAACAAAAATAATCGGAAATGTATATTTTTCCCGTATTTTTTTACACAAAGAAAAACCATCCATCCCTTGCATCATTACATCCAAAATGGCTAAATCAATCTCTAAGCGTTCCAAATCTCTTAAAACATCTTTCCCTGAATAATATTTATAAACCGTATAATTCGCATTCTTTAAATAAATTTCAATTAAATCGGCAATTTCCTTTTCGTCATCAACAACTAAAATATTCATAACATCCTACCCTTTACTAAATCATTATAGCATGAAACCAACTTATTTTATGGTATAAGTCCAAAGATTTTTAATTTGCCCTTCTAATCGTTCATACTCCCAAAGCATACTACTTCTTTTTTTACTATTGGGGTCATTTACTTTTATTTTGCCATCTTGAATACCTGTCAAAACAATAAAATGCCCTGTCGTCGTAAAATCTCCTGGTCTTACACTACAAATAATAGGTTGTCCACTTTCTAAAATAGAAAATAAAACACTTTTAGATAAAGAAACTTCATAACTTTGCAATCCTAATTTTCGTGCTCCCTCTGTCATTAAACTCCAACTTGTTCCTGAATCATTAAAATAGTAACCATTTTCATAGGAAAAAGTAGCCATTTTAGCTGGTGTCATGGTGGTATCTTTGGTTAAAGCAACATAAACCATCGTTAAGGCTGTCGGACCACATCCACTAATGGCAACACTGCTATCACCATATCGAGCATATCCCCATCTTTTATCCCATTGGAGAAAAAGAGGAAAATCTTCGTCTAACGTTCCAACCGTATCACTATAAACTTGCCCATAATGACTAGGATAATCATAAACAAAATCAAGCATATCCAAATCACAAGTTAACATTTCTAAAAGAGATTGTGGATAAGCATCGTAGTTATCAACAATGTCACCAATTCTTGTATCATATTCACTTAATAGATTTAGTTTCTCCATAGTGGTTAAACCCTCATCAAATGTAATATCAAAAGGTAAAGAAGTATCGTTTGCTTTTCCCCATACTTCTTTATAATTTTTAAAAGAATCCATGATTTTTGGTAAAAAACAAATACTTATAAAAAATAAAAGAAGTAAAAAACGCTTTAGTTTTCTTTTAAGATGTCTTTTTCTTTTACGCATAATGCCTCCTGTTGTATACTTCTATTGTACCAAAAACAAAAGAATATTTTTTAATAAAATCTTATAAATACCTTAAAAATTTCTTAAAAAAAAATAGGTCTTTTTATCAAACCTATTTTAAACATCCAACGTTTCGGTTTCTTTTTGTTCCTCTGGATTTGGAGTTGCAATTTCAATATGAGGAGCACTAGGAGTAATAGTAGCACCTTTTTGTGGTTCTTCCATACCCATATCCATATTGGCACTTTCCGTTGTACTTTCAATCTTAATAGTCGTAGCACTTGGAGCATCCGCTTCACCATCTAGCATTTTCTCTTTGTTCTTCTTTTCATTCGTATCCACTAGATAACCTATTAAAGCAAAAATTAAGATAAGTGAAATAATGATAAACCATAAATAATTATTTACTAAAAAATCAATAAAAGATTGCATTTAATCCTTTCCTCCTTATTCTATCTATATGCTTTGTTAAGAAATTTATGAAATGGATAATTGTTCTCCTTTTGGTTGAATTTGAATATAAGTATTTCCATCATTCACTACAAGTGGTGAGCCATCTTTAAATTTATATATGGTTTTTGCTTCACGACTTGTCTTTTCCCAAGTAATGGGAACAGCATATCCTTCACTTATATAATACCCCGTTCCACTACCAATATTATCTAAATTTTGTCTATCTTTTGCATCTCCACTAATCGTTGTATTTTTAACTTGATACGTAATAATATTTTTAGCACGATATTGCTCTTTGGTTACATAGTCGGTATGAGCTTTACCATTTACACTACGTTTATAAGATTTTGTTGCTTCATCATAACTATAAGAAGAAGTTACACTTTTAGAATAAACAATATCAACATTTTTAGCAGGAATAGCACCTTCCTTATTTGCAAGGTCTACTTCTTCTGCACTATAAGTAAGTAATGGGGATTCTTCTGTTGTTTTACGATAACCTAACTTATCAATGGCTTTATTAATAAGTTCCATAGAAGAAAACGCTCTATGTTCTGTTGCAATAGGAAGACTATTGTCCTTCCAAAAATAGGTATTACCATACACTAAACCATTAACATTATTGATTTTTAATTTATTAATATCAGTATAAGCATATTCACTATATCCCCAGTGAACATAAATGGCATCGTTTTCGAGTACATAATCTAAGTAATAATGTCTAGAACTTCGAATACTTCCAATTCTTGCCGTATCTGCATCTTTAAAGAGTGCCATCATTCTCGTAATGCCACCCTCTACAATTAGTTCATAGACAAGATAAGCATCTTGTAATCCAGCTTGATAAGGTCTAGCTGTTGAAATATTGTTAATCATAACCGCAACAGGTCTAGATTTACTATTTAAATCCATAATATTTAATTTTTCTTTAACTGTCTCTTGTTGCTCTGGTTGTTTTACGGGTTCACTTTCTGTTTTATGTCCTTTGAAAGCGAAAAATAGCACAAGAGCTAAAACAACAAGCAGAACACCTCCACCAATTATTAAATTTCTCTTCATGTCTTTTGTTAAATTTATTTTTTTTGACTTCTTCATACTACCACCTTAATACATTATAGCATAGAACTTAAAAAAAGAGAATTAAATATACTTTCTATTTTCTCTTTCTTCATCACGTTTTTTAATACTTTCCCTTTTGTCATAAAGCTTTTTACCTCGACACACCCCAATTAAAAGTTTTGCTTTTCCTCTTTTTAAATAAAGTTTTAAAGGAATAATACTATAACCATCACGACTGACAGCTTCTTTTAATTTTTGAATTTCTTTTTTATGGAGAAGTAACTTACGACTTCTTGTTTCTTCATGATTAAATTGATTTCCCTTATCATATTTAGCAATAAACATATTTAAAACAAAAGCCTCATTATTTTTAATCACCACATATGTATCTTTTAAATTGGCAGAACCAGCACGAATACTTTTAATTTCTGTTCCAACAAGCTCTATTCCAGCTTCTAATTCACTTTCAATGGTATAGTCGAATGTTGCTTTTCTATTTTTGATTTCCATCGGTATCACTCTTTACTATTTCAAAATCAATCATGGCTGTCTCTTTAGAAGCACTGACGACTCTCACTTTTAATTTATCTCCAATACGATATTGCACTTTCGTATTTTCACCAATTAAAGCAAGTTTTTCGGGAACATAATGGAAATAATCTCCTTTTAAAGTGCTTACGTGTACTAATCCCTCAACTAAATTCGCAAGCTCTACAAAGAAACCAAAATTAGTTACCGTGGAAATCATACCCTCGTATTCCTCTCCAATATGGCTTTCCATATATTCGGCCATTTTCATATCTAAAACATCCCGTTCGGCATTCACACTTCCAACTTCTTTTAGACTTGAATGTTCAGCGATTTCAACTAAAGCACTATCATAATAACTAATCGTCGACATCGATAAATCTTTTTCCACTAAATATTTCTTTAAAAGACGATGAACAGTTAAATCGGGAAAACGACGAATAGGACTTGTAAAATGAGTATAAGCTTTACTCCCTAAACCAAAGTGCCCAATATTGTCTTTGGAATACTCCGCTTTTTTCATGCTTCGTAAAAGCATACTGGATAAAATACTAAATTCCTCTTTATCAGAAAGTTCATTTAACAAGTGTTGCATCGAAATTGGCGTTAAATCCGTTACTTTAGTTTGCAACTCGTATCCTAATAGTTTTACCAAATTCACAAAATCGTCGATTTTTTCACTACTTGGTGTACCATGGACACGATAAATAAAAGGTAAATCCATATTATAAATATGAGTGGCCACTGTTTCATTCGCCGCAATCATAAAGTCTTCGATTAACATCTCACCATCTTCACGTTCTCTTTTTACTATATCAATAGCACGTCCCTCTTCGTCTTGAACGACTTCCGCTTCGTCGATATCAAAATCGATATACCCACGAGATATTTTCTCTTTACGTAAGATGTGCGCAAGTTCATTCATTTTCTTTAACGTAGAAGCAAACTCCCCATAATCCGGTGCCACAATATCACGCATTAAAATATCATTTACAGCTTCATACGTCATTTTCTTACGACTCTTAATATAACTTGGGAAAATATCATAACTGACAACTTTACCACGATTATTAATTTTCATAACACAACTCATGGTAAGACGAATAACTCCCTCATTTAAAGAACATATCCCATTCGATAATTTATGAGGAATCATAGGAATGACAGTATCCGCAAGATAACAAGAAGTTCCTCTTTCATAAGCGGTATCCCCTAAAGCCGTATTTTCCTTAACATAATGTGAAACATCTGCAATATGCACTCCTAAAACATATAAATCGTTTTCCATCTCTAAACTAATGGCATCGTCAATATCTTTGGTATGAGACCCATCAATAGTAAATATTTCTTTCTCCGTTAAATCTGTTCGTCCCTCTAAATCATGTGGGTCTACTTCGGTAGGTATCGTCTCCAGTTCTTTTTCGACCTCTTTATTAAATTCGGTTTCAATGCCAAACTTACAAGCAATTGATAAAATATCGACACCCGGGTCGTCTTTATGTCCGAGTATCTTAATTACTTCAGCAAGATACTTTTTAGGTCCTAATTCCTTAACAAGACGAATCACCACTTTATGTCCGGGAACACAATTCTTTAAACTTTCTTTTTTTAACACCAAATCAATATCTTTTTTATCGTCATCCAAATCAATTTGCAATTCATTTTCTTTAACAATAACTTCCCCTACTAAATCACTCAAATCCCTTTTTAAAATACGTAAAACTTTTCCTTCTTTTTTGACTCCACTACGAATAATTTCAGCAAGAACAATATCGTCATGAATCGCACCATTTAGATTATCACTAGCGATATATAAATCGTCTTCTTTTTCTAGTAAAACAAAACCATACCCTTTTTTATTCACCGTTAGTTTTCCAATTTTTAAATTAGGACAATTTTTAAGTAAAATATATTTTTCTTTTTTCGTTTTATAAACAACATATTCACTCACTAATTCTTCCAAAGCATCACAAACACTCCTATATTCCTCTGGAGTAGTAAGTCCCAACAAATCATTAACTTCCATTGCATCTTTTGCTTCATAAATATTTTCTAAAACTTCAACAATCTTTTCTTTCATTTTATCACGATTCCTTTATTGTACATGTTTTTACGCCATCATTCCAACGTATAGTAACACTATATTTCTCACTATTTTCCAAAATAGCTTCCCCCGTACTCGGGTCTTTTGTTTCTTCGTCAATTAATCCACTTTTGATTAACTCATCGACCGTAATGGTACAATTATTGCTACTTTTACAACTGTTTCTTGTTTCCAAACTCCAATCAGTTTCAACATAAATACAGGCACTATTTTCTAATTCCTTTTTAAAACTTTCATACTCTTCGTCATTTTGTTCACTTAAGAGTCCTGTCATATTATTCGCAATGACAATACCAATTAAAGCCATAATTCCGATAGTAACAATAATTTCAACTAAAGTAAAACCCTTATTACTTTTCATACCATTCACCAATTCTATTATACCCTATTAAATAGCAAAAAAAAAGTAAACAATTTTTACTTTACTTTTTAACCTTTACTTTTTGTTAATCTTCTTGTTCTTTCATATTCACTAACTTCTTCAAAATTTTGATATCCAGAATAAATTTTACTAAAATCCGCATAAGGTAAACTATGCAATAAATGTTTGATTTCGTCCATATTCATTAAGGAAATCGTATGTTTGATTTGCATGACATCCTTTTCTGTTAAAGCTTGTATATTCGCTTTCATTTCTTCTTTTTGATTTTCCTTAAAATAAGATTTCCAATAAATATTATTTTTAAAATGCTTTATAATCATTTCTTCACAGGAAGCCACAAAATTTCCTTTACTTTTCAAGCGGGCAAATTCAAGTGCCACATTAATCTCATTACATAGCATTCCATCCGGTTTATTTTCATAATTGATAATACTACTTAAATAAATGTATGGTCCATTTTTATGAAATTCTTTTATCACGTCATGGTCTTGAATTAAGAAATTTAATAACTGATATAATGTGTCCACATCAATGAATCCTTTTACCAATATTTGAACATGATTTCCAATACTAATATCCGTATATTCTCCTTTTTTATCCCTAAATTCTATGGAAATATCTAATCTCTTATCATAATTTTCTTGATTAGCATGCATTTTCTCCCATCTATTTTGAACAATAGGATAGTTGCATAAAATAATCCCTTTAAACAATTCTATTAATCGTTTTTTAAAATTTTCGTCCTGACTATTTAATTCGTAATTAACCATAAAACACCCTTAAAATACTATTTTATAAACAAAACAAAAGAGATAATAAAGAAAACAATTCCTAAAAATAAAGTCAAACGACTAATCACAAGTTCAATTCCACGTTCTTTGGTATTTTGAAACAAACTTTCATTTCCACCCGTAATAATTTGAGCAGAATCACTTGCCTTATTACTTTGTAATAAAACAATCGCAATTAATAAAACGGATACAACTAACAATATGGTTTCTAACATTTTTAAACACTTCCATTCGTTTAAGTATATTATCATACTTAGAAAAAAATTTCAATTATAAATATGTTTCAATGATACTAAAAACTTCCTCTTTTCCCTTTTTAGTAATTGTTGAAAAAGGAATAAAATCGCTCTCAATCTTTAAAGTATCTCGAATCAATTTATCTTGTTTTGCTCGATTATTTTTGGTTACTTTATCATACTTTGTCGCAATAATAGTTATATTCAAATTATAATACTTTAAAAAATTATACATCAAAACATCGTCTTCCGTTGGTTTATGACGATAATCCACTAGCAAAAAAACATGTTTCAATTGTTCTCTATTTTTTAAGTAATCTTCAATCATAAGTCCCATTTTTTTACTAGTACCTTTATCTACTTTTGCATATCCATATCCCGGAACATCGATTAAATAAAACAAATCATTAATTAAATAGAAATTAAGAGTTTGCGTTTTACCTGGTTTTGAACTAGTTCTGGCAAAGTTCTTACGACCAATTAAAGTATTAATAAAACTACTTTTTCCCACATTACTTCTTCCCACTAATAAAAATTCACATTTCATATCTTGAGGATATTGACTCTGTCTTACTGCAATATTTTTCAAATCAACACTTTTGATTTCCATTAAGATTCACCTAGATGGTATTATACAAGAAATAACCCACATTTGCAAATTTAACCTTCTTTATTGTCCTATGTATGTAATTTTAGCATAGCCATTTCCTTGTTTTGGTGTGTTGCTTTTGGCTTCGGTACTTACTTCTGTAGTAGTATTGGTTTTTGTATCAGGTTCTTCGCTTGTTTCACAGTTATAGCAGTACATAGCCTTATCCGTAAGAAGGTTATTCCCAATGTAGCCAGAACCTCCGCCTCCTCCAGCGTGATTACGACTACTTCCACCTCCGCCATAGAAGCCTCCGCCTCCGCCAGAACCGCCACAACCTAGTTGCACATTACAGCCTTTGTCCGTTAAGAGAACACCAAATCCTCCCTGACCAAAAGTTCCTCGACCTCGCTCAGATGCAGCATCTGCCCCACCGCTGGTTTGGGTAGCACCGGTCCCGATAAAGTTTCCATCCGGGTTCGGATTGTCCCCCGAAGAACCATCGATTCCTCCGCCACAGCCACCTAAAGTAGTACCAAAACTACCATAACTCACACCATTACCTCCTCCACCTCCAGCAACAATTAAAATGGACTCCTCGTTTGATTTAAGGGTAGATAACAAACCTGAGACTAAAGCAATATGTGTGGCTCCGCCTCCGCCAGAAACTGTATGTTGCGCTCCAGCTTGTGCATCACCCCCACCATTATAACCACCTTTATATATTTTTGGACCTTCGCTCGTTCCTTTCTCTGTTCCACTTTCTCCTTGTCCTCCAACATTTATATAAAGGATTTCATTTTCTTTAATGTTATAAGTTCCTGCTGAATAACCTCCAAGACCACCTTTGTTCTTAATTTCTTCATATGTAACACCACCTTGGGCTCCCCATACTTCTAATTTATAGTTTCCTTTTGGTAAACTGATGGTCTCTTCTTTTCCGGTATAATCAAAATCTATTTCTTTATTAGATGTTAAAGTCGTAAAATTTATATTACATCTTACTTTCTTTTCTTTTATTTCGGTTAATTCTAATCCCCATAGTTCTTGTTTCCATATTCCTTTTCCTTTATCACATTTCACTTCTACTGCATAGTTTCCTTCTTCTTGGCTTGGTATATCTTTTTGTTCTTTTCCGTCTACTATTAAAGCAAAGGTTACATCACTATAAAATTCGGGTATGGTTCCTTTTAAAACATTAAATGTTGCTTTTTCTTCATACATAGCAAAACTTCGGTATAAACTTATACCCCCAATTATCAACACTATTGCTATTATGCTTCCAATTATAATTTGTTTTTGCTTCTTATTTTTATTAAATCGTTTTAAGTCCTCTGGTTTTCTATTATTTAATAGACCCCCCCCAGACGACTATTTGCCTTGGTTGGGAGGTTCTTTTTGAAATTATTCATTTCTCTTTCTCCTCCATATCTTAATCTAATTCTACTATGAATCACCATAAATTTCAAGACATCAAAAAAAGAAGATTGCTCTTCTTAATGAACATTATAATTATTCTTGAGTCTCTGTTTCTTTAGAATCTTGTGTATCCTTAGTAGTAACAGGAGTAGATTCTCCATTCATAATTACTTCTTCGTCCGAAGTTGGTTCCTCGTCTGCTGAAGTTTTATTCGCACTATCTTCGTCGACAGTTCCAGCAACGTCTAGTTGTAAATCAACTTGTTTATTAATTATACTTTCAGGCGCTTGGTCGTCAATCCATATTTTCAAAGTATACTCTATAGTTTGTTTTGGTTGTATAACACCGCTTGTTAAAACTTTTTTATCTTTATTGTTTTCTTCCTCCTGATTTTGGGGAGATTGTAATTCACTTAATTTTTTTGCACTCTCGACTTCTGTTCCTTGCAAATCATTTAAAGACGAACTATCCGGAACAGCATTGGTAACACGTTGAGTCAAGTGATACTTTATGTAATCATAGCTCACTAAATCTGTTGTAGAACTACCATTATAAATTAATAAGTCAAATTTCATTGGTAAGGTACCTTTATTTTCAATACTTAATTGAAAATTACAGCCATTCGTTTTTCCATCTTCGTCCCCCATCGGAGTTAAACAGGTAGTACCATCTTCTTCTACATTAGCAGAAGGATTTACTTCATTACCATTTTTATAAACGATTGTCAAAGTACCTGCAGTTACTACTTGATTTTGGTCATTATCATCAACTTGCATAAATAAAGCATAACTAGACCCAATAACTACAAGCGTTAAAGCAATAACAACAATAGCAACAACCTTTGTTTCTCTTTTAAATACGTTCTTATAGTTCATATAATCACCATAAGTAAATCATATCAAAATATCGAACTATTTACAAGTCTAAACCCTTTAAAATTATAAATTTGTAGTTTCATTTAAAAGTTCAAAATGAAGAGTTAAATTATTTGTTTGTATATTAGATGCGGAAGTATTTAACCACACTCTAACATCATATTCCTTACTTTCACCAGCAATAGTATTTCTATCTAATATAAAGATAGTTTCTCCATTAATGGTTTCATTTTCTAAATCATTTAAAGAATAGATAGAGTTATCCACACTGATATTTAAACTAGATAAATCTGTCATAGAAGTCTTATTTACTTTTAATACTAAAGTATAATTTTCTTTTTGATAAGTATCATTATGTACTAATAAAGTACAAGGTACTAATTTTTCCATGGCTTTCTCATTTGTCATAGGAAACATCATATAATCAATTTGATTTTGCACATTTAAAGTCGTATGCCTTACATTTTGAAAAGCCATAATAGAATGAAGTACTTCTTGTGTTTTTCCATTATTATATAAATTGGTTGCCAAAAACATAAAGCCAATCGTTAACATAATTTCGATTCCTTTTATAAGAATCATTTTATTAATATCTTTTACCGCTTTCACTATAAACCCCCCGTTTATATGCGGTCTATTATACCAAAAAAAATACAATAATGCAAATTTACTGTATTTTTTTAGTTTTTTACCCTATTTCTTTTTCTTTTTAGTTTTCTTATTTTTTGTGGAGTGATTGCTATTTTTACGGGCATTTGTTCTTGATAAAGTTGTATCTTCTACTACTGTTTTCTTAGTTGGTGCCTTTTTACTAACAATAATTTTAGTATCCTTATGAACTTTGATTGGCTCAGACTCATAAATATTTTTTTCTAGTTTTAAACGTTTCTTAATTTCTTCTTTTCTCTTCTCTTCTTTGACAGCTTTTTCTTGTTTTTGTAATTTATCTTTTTCTTCAATCTTCTCAATCTTGTTCTTAACCCCAGTCAATTTAAAGATTTTTAAAATATCCGATATAATAACAAATAATGCTGGTATTACAATAACAAGCAACCATCCGGCTTGCGTTCCAATAAAGCTTTGTATTCGACCAAGGGCCGGAATACGAAAGATAACTTTACCGATAATATAATCAAATTCAGCAGGAGCAGAATCAGGACTTAAGTTATTATCGCCCTTTGTTTTATAAAGATATTTTCCATCTTCCTCTATAACATCTACAACACGGTGAGTAATAATAACCCCTCTTGTCAAAGTAGCTGTTGAAGTAAACGTTATAACATCTCCCGGTTTTATTTCTATTGGAGAATCCACTCTTTTATCCACAACAACATCATAAACATTAATATTTGGCTCCATACTACCACTAACAATTGTATAAAGTGATATAAATGGATTTTCATTATTTCCTGTACGTGTACTAATAGTATAATAAGCTAAAAAAAGAGCAATTAGAATTAATAATACTAAAGCAGTCCACGAAACAATATTCGCAATAAACTTAAATACACCTTTAAAACCGCTATAATTTTCTCTTGGTTTCATATTTATTGCCCTCTCTATTCTCTTTTATTATAATCTAGTCCAGAACAAATTACAAGTTAAAAACATGCCCATTGGACATGTTTTACTTTATATTTATTATTGGATAGCTTCTGCTTGTATTTTAGCACTAAATAATTTATTTTGGTCCATTGTTTGGTCAATATCACTTAAATTATGGAAAGTATAAGTAATATCGTAAGTATACATTGTATTTGGAGCAATCATTATTCTAGAAAGCATTCGACCATCTTTATCAGGAGTTGGTAATTCGTCCGTTACGTTTACACCATCTCGTTTAACTTGATAAGTAAGTCCTTCTCGAACAGTAAGTTCATTTTTAACATCAATCCAATCAACATTAAAGTATAATACAAAATTTGATTTATTTTCTACTGTAAAGGTTTGCGTTGTAGAAGCACCTACATCCATTTTTTCAATATCAACACCTTTAATGTAATTAACATATAAAATACCTTCGTCCGCTTCTACTTGAATAATTGGTCCATCAGAAGTTGGGAATTTATTACCATTACAATTGACATCACAAATGCCATCCCCATTGGTATCAACATTCAAATCAGGCTCTCCATCATTATTCGTATCGATATTTAAGTCTGGTTGTCCATCTTTATCTGTATCAAGGTTTAAATCAGGTTTACCATCATGGTCGGTATCAATATTTACGTCTGGTATACCATCGCCATCTAAATCTAAATTGGTATCTGGTCTGCCATCATTATTCGTATCACAATTTAAATCACACTTACCATCATTATCTTTATCTTGATTTAATAAATTATCGTCAGGTTCACCATCATGATTTTTATCTAAATTAAAGTGTGGTTTCAAATCGTCCCCATAATCTAAATCCGTATCTGGTTTTTTATCATTGTTGGTATCACAGTTAACATCGCATTTTCTATCGCCATTGGTATCCACATTCAAATCAGGTTTGCCATTATTATCGGTATCTAAGTTTAAATCCGGCTCTCCATCATTGTTCGTATCGATATTTAAATCAGGTTTACCATCCCCATCCATATCTAAATTCGTATCTGGCCAACCATCATTATTCGTATCGCAATTCAAATCACATATACCATCTTTATTCGTATCTTGATTAACTAAATTATCGTTTGGCTTGCCATCCCCATTCGTATCTAATCCAAAATGTGGTTTCAAATCTCCATTATAATCTAAATTAGTATCTGGTTTTTTATCATTATTCGTATCACAATTGATATCACAAAAACCATCATTATTCATATCAACATTTAAATCAGCTTTACCATCACCATTAGTATCAACGTTTAATTCATAAGTTCCACCTGTATATACTCTATAATAAGAATACGTTGCCAGAAAAACTGATAATAAAACTATAATCAAACAAAAAAGTAAAATCCAAAAAAACTTTTTACGTTCTTTTTCTTTTTCCTCTTCTACTAAGATATCATATTGCTCTTGATAATCATTTAACTTATCTTCATTGTTATCCATAGAACGATTCTCCTTACTATTACCTACTATTAAAAGTATAGCATATTTAAATACATGGGGCAAGCAAATTTCAAAAAATGTACAAAGACCCTTTAACACATAAAATAAAAGAATTAGAAAATGATAAAAAGAAATTACAATCTACTACTCTCAATTAAAATTAGAAAGTAGTTTTTTATTTCAAAATAAAAACGAACCAAATGGCTCGCTTAAATTCAATTTGGAGGGCCTAGTCGGATTTGAACCAACGCATCAGGGAGTTGCAGTCCCACGCCTTACCACTTGGCTATAGACCCGTTTTCTTATTTACACGTTCTTATTCTACACTAATTCTTGTTTGTTGTCAATTCATGTCTTAATTATTTATATGCATCCAAAAGAAAAAAAGTGACGAACCATCACTTTATTGTAATTGAATCACATACCTTTTATTACGTATGGTAATAAGCAATTCTTTCATAGAAGCTTCTTCAATTTCTTTACTCGTTTCAAATACAAGAGCATCCTGTAAATTACTTGGTGTTCTATTGATTAAAGGAACAACCTTCGTTATATCATTCTTAGTATAACGAAGAGATAAGAAATGTTCAAAGAATTGATTATCCAATTTAATATTACTAGCATAAATAGAACTTCGGTCCAAATTATATTCCGGATTTAAAATTAAAAGCGTTGTTTTTTCAATATTACCGGTAATATCTGGTGTGATTTTATTCATAAGAGTTTTACAATTCGTAGTCGTATAACAATATTGATAACGATAAGTATAACTGCTATCAATAGTATAAGAGTTTATTTTTAATGTCGTATACCCTACCGTCGAATTCTTAAAATTCACAGTCTTATCCATTGTCAAAGTCTCTTCTTCTTTTACTTCACCTATTTTCATCGGAGATAATTGAATATTTTTATATTTTGTTGATATTTCCCCTAGCTGATAATCAATACTTTCTAGAATTTTAATGGTATAAGAATTCGTTAACTCTTCCTCCGGTATTTCATAAGCCAAAACATAATAGTTTTTAACTTTTGGTTTTATTTCTTCTCCTTTATAAGCAATACCATAATCGATAAAGAAATCTCCTCGGTCTAAAGTTGGATAAATATTTTTATTATTTAATACCAAGCGGAAATTCGTATAATCTAAAGCATAACTTTTAGTAGAACGATTTTCAATATCCAATTGAAGTATAAGATAATATTTTCCATTTGTAATGACATTTCCATCTAAACCTAAATTTGTCAGAATACTATCGGTAATTTGAATATTAAAATAATTGTGAGTCATTTTATCACTTTCATGATAAGTTTGGTTATAAACACCAAAATGTAAATAAATAAGTGTCCCTATCGTAATAACAAAAACCACCAATATACAAGAAAAGATAAATTTATTTTCTAAAATATAATACTTTGTTTCTCTTAAAAATCTCCGAAAAGTTCTTTTGGCTTTATACCCTTCTACATTAATTTCAAACTCAAACTCTTCATTATCAATATCCGTAATTTCTAAGTCTTTTAAATCATTAGCAAAATCAAACTTTTTAATATCAAAGCCAATTCCTCTTATCAATGTATAAATAAAGAAAAAGTATTGAGGCAAACAAAGAACCACCGAGATATCTCGATAAGCTCTAGCACTTTGCGCTGTAATTAAATTGTGTTCCATATTACTTAAAATACTATAAGTAAGCGTAATTAACACAAATAAGAAAATATAGTAAAGCAAGATAAAGAAATACAATTTCGTTGATTTCTTTTTTTGACGCATTAAATAATAAATAGCAATAACCGCTATGATAATAATTAAGACAGCCAAATACATAAAAAGATTAATATAAGTAGAAGCAATACTTAAAAGATTCGTTGTGTAATTATTCGCAACATAACTTCTAAAAAAAGAAACAATATTTGAAGTTTTTGTAATTAAATAAAGCATTGGAGCAAGAAGGAGTAAATGTATTATACGAAAATGTTTAATTAAAAATGCATAAGGCTTTCTTAGTATCATAATAGCAACTCCTTTTCCTATAATTAATAATAGCACAAAAAAAATATGAAGCAAAGTCATATTTTTTAATCATTTCTTTTTACCATAATTTGGCCAGCCATTAAGTAAACCGTTGGATTTTCTTCTAAAAGTTTATTTTGATTGATTTTAAAAGTATCCGCAACCGTTTCTAAAGTATCGCCTTCTTTGGTTATATAGTAACTATACCCACTTTTAGGTATCAATATTTCTTGATTAGGATAAATATAATCATTAATTTCAAGACCATTCATGCTTGCTAATAACTCGGGATTGATATTGTATTTTCTCCCAATTTCATAAAGGGTATCCCCCTTTTCAATAACATAGTAATTAAAATAATTATCTTGATTTTTTGGAACAATTACATCCATTCCAGCCCTAACTTGTTCGTCATAATAAATGTTATTGATACTTTTTAAAAATCCTACATTTGTATTAAATTTTTTAGCAACTGTATCTAATGTTTCTCCATTTTTCATTGAATATTTATCGTACATACCATCACTCCTAGTATAAAATATGCTAGGCGTTAAATTTGGTTAAAATAAAATTTTTAATTACGATTACGATTATTACCAAAGATTAAAATTAATCTTAGAAGTTCTAGAGCACTCGATAAAACACCGGCTACATACGTTCCTGCTGCAGCAGTAAGCATAGATTTTACTCCATCTTGTTCTTCCTCTGTAGCAATATGTAAACTTTCAATTTCTTTTTTGGCTCGACGACTAGCATCAATTTCAACCGGAAGCGTTACCAACTGAAAGATAAGTCCTGTTCCAACAAGCGTAATTCCAAGCCAAATCATATTCATAGATTCGAGTAACAGTCCTAAGAAAATAACAAAGTAAGAAAACGTAGTTGCAAAATGCACAACTGGAAAAATAAGACTACGCATTCTCATATAAAGATACCCTTCTTTATCTTGAATAGCATGACCACATTCATGCGCCGCAACTGCTAAAGAAGCAATAGAAGTATCATGAAAAATAGAACTAGACAAACGAACCACTTTTCTTTTAGGGTCATAATGGTCGGTTAAATTGCCATTTACTTCGACGATATAAATATCCTTTAACCCATTTTTATCGAGTATTTTTCTGGCAACTTCAAACCCTGTTATTTTCCCTTCATTTTCAATAGAACGATATTTACTATAACGACTATTGACCATAAAACTTGCTATAGCAGGAATTATGAGCATTACAATTAAAATGAATAAATCCATATTCTCACTCCCTATTTTATAACATACGTTGTTCCTTCACGTGTATCTTTTAAAAGTATTCCAAGGTTTTCTAGTTCTTTTCGAATCGCATCAGCTTTTAAATAATCCTTATTTTCTTTGGCTTCTTTTCTTTCTACAATTTTTTGTTCAATAAAAGCCGTATCAATGTTTCTTTGCTCTTCAATTAAATTTAAAGAAAGCACTTGATCCCAAGAAGCAATAAGTTTTAGTTTTGTTGCTCCATCAACATCACTTTTTAAAAGTTCATATAAAAGAGTAATCGCATTTGAAGTATTCAAATCATCACTAATACACTCACGAAATTTTTGGTCATATTCTTGATATTTTTCTTCTTCAATTTCTCCTTCGTTAACTATCTCTTTAATTTTACTTTTTAGTTTTTGATAAGCATTAAGAGCATTCTCTAAAGATTCATAAGTAAACACCAAGACTTTGCGATACGATGTATTTAAACACATAAAACGATAAGCAAGAGCATCATACCCTTTTTCTTGTAACAAAGACAATGTTAAAAAGTCTCCTTTACTTTTACTCATTTTACCACTCGCATCATTTAAGTGTTCCCCATGAATCCAATAATTACACCATTTATGTCCTAAGTACGATTCACTTTGGGCAATTTCATTCGTATGGTGCGGAAAAATATTATCAACCCCACCACAGTGAATATCTAAGTATTCCCCTAAATATTTCATACTAATGCCTGAGCACTCGATATGCCATCCGGGATAACCCACACCCCAAGGAGAATCCCATTTTAACTCTTGACTTTCAAATTTGGATTTCGTAAACCATAAAGCAAAATCAGCTTGATTTTTCTTAGCACTATCTTCTTCTACTCCTACGCGGGCTCCAACAACCATCTCATCCACTTTATGATTGGTTAATTTATAGTAATCCGTGAGTTTTGAAGTATCAAAATAAACATTTCCGCCGCTTTGATAAGCATAACCATCTTCTAATAGTTTGGTAATAATTTTAATGTATTCTTCGATATTATCCGTTGCTTTAGAAACAGTTTCTGGCCACTTAATATTTAAAGTTTCTAAGTCCTTTTGAAAAGCTTTCGTATAAAAATCCGCAATTTCTAAAACCGTTTTATGCTCTCTTTTAGCACCACTAAGCATCTTATCTTCTCCAGAATCCGAATCACTTGCTAAATGCCCTACATCTGTAATATTCATAACCCTTTTAACAGGATATCCTAAATAATTGAGCGTTTTTTCTAAAATATCTTCAAAGATATAGGTTCTTAAATTTCCAATATGAGCATAGTGGTAAACCGTTGGTCCACACGTATACATCTTGACACAATTTTTATCGTTGGGAACAAACTCCTCCACTTCTCTTGTTAAAGTATTAAATATTTTCATAAGTCCTCCTTAAATAATTTCTTCCATACGATTTAAAATCTTTTCTTTTCCTAATAAATATAACGTATCCACTAAATTTATACCAATTTTTGTTCCGGTTAATGAAACTCGTATGGGCATATAGACTAAATCCTTAGAAACCGAACATTTTTCTTTTAAATCTTCTAACATATTTTGAATACCTTCTTTTGTCCAAACGGTACAATTTTTAACAGCTTCTTTAAATTGCAACAAGGTATTTGGAATGCTTTCTTCTCCTTTTAAATACGTTACAGCATTTTCATTTAACTCAATTAAATCGACGAAAAAAGAATGAACAAAATACACAATTTCCGTTCCAAAAGAAATTTTATTTTTGTAAGCCAATAGCAATTCTTTTATCCAGTCTTCACTATATCCCTCTAAATTATAAAATTTTTCTAAAAAAGGACGAATCCATTTTAAATATTGTTCTTCACTCATTTTCATAATGTAGTGATGGTTATACCATTTTAGTTTCGCAAGTTCAAAATGAGCTGGTCTTTTGACAATATTCTTATAATCAAAAATGCGTATTAATTCTTCCAAAGAAAAGAATTCTTGATTCGTTTTAGGACTCCAACCCAAAAAAGCTACATAATTTAAAATCGCCTCCGGTAAAAAACCTTGCTCTAATAAATCAGTTAAAGTATCTCCCTTTTCATTTAAACCAACAATACTTGGCAAATGAAGAAAATCGGGCACCGACATTCCTAAACTTTCATAAAGCTTAATATATTTCGGTGTACTAGATAAAAAAGCATTATTTCGAATAGCAATATCAATATTCATTAAAGTATCATCTAAAACACTGGCAAAATTATAAGTAGGTATTCCATTACTTTTTATCAAAATATTATCTTCTAAAGAAGAATTAGGAGTCGTTATATCTCCATAAACTAAATCATGAAAACTAGTTTGTCCTTCACTTATAGGAATAGCAAAGCGAATAACATACTTTTCACCCAGTTCTATTTTACGCATAGCTTCGTCCTTTGGAAAATTGCGGTGTGTTTTATCGTATTGATAGGTTTCCTTTTTACTTGTTGCATCTAAACGTTTATAATTTAGCTCTTCTTTTGAACAAAAACAGTAGTATGCTACTCCTTTTCTAATTAATTTTTCAGCATATTTTTTATAAAGTTCTAAACGTTCACTTTGAATATAAGAATTACCCTCTTTTTCTTTTTTAGGGCCTTCGTCATAAACAAGATGGAATAAATCCAATAATTTATATAAATTTTCTTCATTATCGAAATCATAATTTTCTTGGTTACAATCTTCAATTCGTAAAATAAATTCTCCACCTTCATGTTTAGCAATCAAGTAAGAAAAAAGAGCATCTCTTAAATCAGGAATATCAAATGGTTTTCTTGGATTATAAGCAAATCTTGTTCTCATGAAATACTTCCTTTCTAAACGTTTTTTATATTTAGTAGTATACCACATTTAGAAAAAAGAAAAAATAGTCTGAAAAGTATTCCAAACTATTTTGAAAAAAAGCATGATATTTTTTAAGATGTTGCTCTACTACTCAACATAACTTAAATATTATTATCGAATGAACAAAAGTAAAATAGATTTTTCCATTTTACTTTTCTAATGTTTCTAAAACACTTGGTACTAATTGTTTCTTACGTGATAATAAATTCTTCACAAAATAGCCTTGATGAAAATTTTCATTGTTAAACACATCTTTCATTAAAGCATCACTTTTGCGGTCATAGAAAATATAAGAACCATTCTTTTCAATATCGGTGATAAGAGAAATCATAATGTTAAATCTACCATTTGCCATCTTATCAATTTCGTCGACAAAAGTATCCATATCCGAAGCAATATCCTCATAATCCATCGTAAATATTTGACTAATACCCACAAATTTATCATTAACTCTAAAGGATTTAATATCCTCGTCCAATAAATCTTCGGCTTTTTTACCCTTAATAGAGAATCCTGCTTTCACCATTTCATGTCCATATTTCAAAACATCTACTTTCGCTATTTTAGCTAGTTCTTTCACTACTTTTCGGTCAATCGTAGTGGCAGTGACAGACTTCAAAAGCAAAGTATCTGATAAAATTGCCGACAACATAAGTCCCGCCATATCCCTTGGAATTTTGATATTGTTTTCTATATACATTTGATAAATAATCGTACAAGTCGAACCTACAGGCATACTACGAAAATTAATAGGTACAGAAGTTCCTACATTTGCCAAGTTATGATGGTCAATAATTTCGTCAACAACAGCTTCTTCGATTCCTTCAACACTTTGACTAACGCCATTATGATCGACTAAAATAACATGAAGCTTTTCAAAATTATTAACATCACTCAACTTAAGAAGCCCCAAACATTTTAAAGACTTATTCACAACCGGATAATTTGTATGACCAAGTTTAGCAGAAAGTTCTAAAAAATCAGTTCGATAATCCAAATAATTCACACTTACCGGATTTTCTTCCATTTCAATCGTCGTAATATAATTGGCAAGTACCAAACGACTTGAAGTATGATAAGTATCAAAATCTGTTTTTAAAATACTAACCTTATTGGCTTTAGCTTTTTTAATTAATTCCTCACTAATTTCACAACCACCAGTAACAATAATCAGTTGTACTTTAGAATCTATTGCATATTCTAAAACTTTATAACGATCCCCCACCAACATAATATTTTCTGGACCAAGTTGAATTGTTTCCACAATCGTTTTACTTTGATACGCAGCCGCAATAATTTTACCATCAATTTCCTCTTGAAATTGTAAAACCACTTTTCCTTCGATAGCTTTCAAAATATTGGCAATATTGGATTTTAACAAATCATGTTCTCCACTTATAAATTGTTTAGCCAGTTCTTTTAAAGTTACAAGGCCTTTTAATTTCTTAGCCTCATCGACAATACAGATACCCGTTTCACTTTCTTTTTGCATAACTAAAAAGGCATCAATAATAGAAGTTTTTTCATCGAACATACAATTCTTATTGTATTTCATATTACGGATTTGAACCTTAACATCATTCAAATATTCCGGTTCTTTCACATTAAAATAGTTTAGAACAAACTTTGTTTCGTTATTAATATGACCTAATACTTTAGGAAGAGTATTTCCCCCCAATTTATTTTTTAAATACGATAAACTAATGCTTGCACACACCGTATCCGTATCCGGTCTTTGATGTCCTATCACATATGTTTTTTCCATACAACTTCTCCTTTTTATTCACTTTTCATTTCAAATAATACATTTCTTAATTCCATTGCTCTTTCAAAATCCAAATTCTTAGCAGCTTCTTTCATTTCCTCTTCAATACGTAACATCAAGTTTTCCTTTTCTTTCTTGCTCATCTTTTCTTCATGAACTATTTTTTCTTCATTATCGTTACTAATAACTTCTTTGATTTCCTTTTCTATTGTTTTAGGTATTATACCATGTTTTTCATTATATTGCATTTGGATTTCGCGTCTTCTTGACGTTTCTTTGATAGACTCGTCCATTGCTTCACTCATAGTATCGGCGTACATAATAACGTGACCATTTTCGTTTCTAGCTGCCCGACCAATCGTTTGAATAAGACTCCTGCTACTTCTTAAGAACCCTTGCTTATCCGCATCTAAGATACAAATTAAACTAACCTCTGGAATATCCAAACCTTCTCTTAAAAGGTTAATTCCGACAACGCAATCATAAACACCCAAACGAAGTTCACGAATAATTTTTAGGCGTTCTAACGTTTTAATCTCACTATGCAAATACGCCACTTTAATATTCATTTCTTTTAAGTAATTGGTTAATTCTTCACTCATTCGAATCGTTAAAGTGGTAATTAAGACTCTTTCATTTCTTTCTTTTCTCTTGTTTATTTCATTAATAATATCGTCGATTTGTCCAAGCGTTGGTTTTACTTCAATCGTTGGGTCCAACAATCCCGTTGGACGAATGATTTGTTCAACAAACACTCCACCCGTTTTTTCCAGTTCATAATCTCCAGGAGTTGCTGAAACATAAATAGCCTGATTAATTTTATTTTCAAATTCGTCATACTTTAAAGGACGATTGTCTAGGGCACTAGGAAGACGAAAACCATAATCAACAAGCGTTTGCTTACGCATCCTATCTCCATTATACATGCCCCTTACTTGTGGCAAAGTTACGTGCGACTCATCAACAACTAATAAAAAATCTTTCGGAAAGAAATCGATTAAGCAGGTTGGCGTTTCTCCTTCTCCACGCAAAGCTAAATGTCTAGAATAGTTTTCCACACCACTACAAAATCCCGTTTCTTTTAGCATTTCAATATCATACAAAGTTCTTTCTCTTAATCTTTGTTCTTCTAACAATTTATTTTGACTTTTTAGTTCCTCTAAACGAGTAGCAAGTTCTTCTTCAATACGATGGATAGCTTCCTTCATTTTTTCGTCACTCGTAACAAAGTGGCTAGCGGGAGAAATTGTAATTGTCTTTTTATTTTGTACAATTGCCCCTGTTACTGGGTCAAAACTTTGAATCGATTCCACTTCGTCTCCAAATAAAGAAATACGAATCCCATTTTGATGTTCATTAACCGGAATGATATCAATAACATCTCCTCTTACTCTGAATGTTCCACGGTGAAAATCGATATCACTTCTCTCATACGTCATATCCACTAACTTATTAATAATCGTATTTCTAGAAATAGTATCTCCTACTGTTAAAATAAGCATTTTATTAATATATTCTTCTTTTTCTCCAATACCATAAATACAAGAGACACTAGATACCACAATGGTATCGGGATTATTAATTAAAGAAGAAGTGGCAGCGTGTCTTAACTCGTCAATCTCGTCATTAATTGAAGAATCTTTTTCGATATAGGTATCGCTAGAAGGCACATAGGCTTCCGGTTGATAATAATCGTAGTAACTAACAAAATATTCAACGTGATTCTCTGGGAAGATCTCTTTGAGTTCCGCATAAAGTTGTCCAGCGAGGGTTTTATTATGTGCTAAAACGAGTGTTGGTTTATCCACTTTTGCAATTACATTTGCTATTGTAAAAGTTTTCCCTGTCCCCGTAGCCCCTAGTAAAACCTGATGTTTCTTGCCTTCTTGAATACCTTTAACTAATTCTTCAATAGCCTTTGGTTGATCTCCACTAGGCTCATATTTTGATACCAATTTGAACATAACTTGCCTCCTCACTATGACAACTCTCAACCACAAAATTCGTGTCCATTTATTAAAAATTCGTGTTCTGCCGAAATTCGTATCTGGTTGAGAGTAACTTTTTTGTCAGGACACGAATAATGGCCACAAATTTATTAAATAGCACTAAATAACACTATATAAATTTCAATACTATATTCTATCACTATTCTATAAACAAAACAAGGAAACGACTGTCTGTTTCCCTGTTCTTATTTTTAACTTTTTTTGATATTTTATGTTACAAATTTTTTTACCATAACATTCATATCTAAATCAAACTCTAGACTTAACTTTATCAATATAACGAATAATAAAACTAATTGGTTAATAAAAAAAGATATCTTTTTCGATATCTACTTACAATAATTTTCTTCTTTTGCTAAATTTTGATTCCCAATATAAATATCTTTGTTATTATCTAGTGTATTACATTTTATGATAGACAAAGAATCATTTCTATAAATGGTAGTACCCCCATCATATAAGGCATCTGTCATTTTAAAAGAAACCAGCAATTTATTTAAAACTTCCTCATAACTTAAACCTAAATTTTGCATATATTTACTTAAAGTTATTTTCTCATGTTCATTTTTTAAATAGATTTCGTCTAAACAAACCAAAAATATTTTTTGTCCATTATACTCATAATATTCTTTTGTTTCATTTTCACAATTAGCCTTTTTAACGACTATCAAATGATAATCATTATCCATTATGATATTGGTTTCAATAGTATCTTTTTTACTACATCCTGTCAAAATTAACACAAAAACCACACCAAAAACGATATTAAAAAATTTATCTTTCATAATTCCTCCCATTCAATTCCTATTGTTTATGCCTTATTTTTCTAATAACCAATCGATTATATTTTTTATTTTGATTCCATTAATATCACTATTGATTGTTCTATCCATCGTTAATATTATTTTTTCATAATTATCTTCGATACTTTCTAAACTCCTAAGTTCTCTATTTTTAACTTCGTCGCTAGCTATCGACTTTGTTACTTGATAATATTTTATATCATGAGGATTTTCAGCTATAAAATCCACTTCATACTCATTCGACTTCCCAATACTTACTTTATAACCTCTTCTTAAAAGTTCTAAATAAACAACATTTTCAAGCAAATGCCCTTCGTCTATATTACGAAAACCAGATATAATATTTCTAATTCCCGTGTCCGATAAATAATATTTTCCAAGAGTTTTAAGTAAAGCTTTACTCTTAACATCAGCTCGATCAGCTTTATATAAAATAAAGGATTTTTCTAACATACTTAAATAATTATCAATTGTTTGATGGTTCGATTTTTCTACTATTTTATTACTATTTAGATAATCACTTATTTTTGTAGAAGATATACTGCTTCCGATATTATTCGCTAGATACTTAATGATGTTTTCAAGTAAAGCCGTATCTTTTATATTATTTCGGTCAATAATATCTTTCTTTACAATCGTATTATAAATATCATTTAAGTAAGACAATACAAGTTCATTATTATCTTTAATTTGCGTTATAGCAGGAAGTCCACCATATTTTAAATACTCATAAAATTTTTCTTCTATATTCTCTGTATCATAATGATGGAATTCTAAATATTCTTTAAAAGAAAGTGGATACATTTTTATCTCAATATATCTTCCCGAAAGTAAAGTTGATAATTCTGAAGATAATAAATAAGCATTTGAACCCGTAATATAAATATCAATATCAAAATCTACTTTAAAAGAATTAATGGCTTTTTCCCAACTCTCTACATTTTGAACTTCGTCAAGTAATAAATAAGTTTTTTTATCCTTTATTTTATCTTTAACATAAAGATATAAATCTTTATAATTTTTAATATCGTCATAGATAGCAGATTCAAAATTTATATATACCACATTTTCTTCTTTGATACCACTTTTTAATAAATATTCTTTAAACATCAAAAGTAACGTTGATTTACCACTTCTTCTTACTCCCGTGATTACTTTTATAAATTCTGTATCTTTAGCATCAATCATTCGTTTTAAATAGGCTTCTCTTATTATCATTTTTATCACCAAAACCATAGTAACACAAAAATATCGTTTTGTAAAGTTTTGCAAGTATATTTGCAAAACTTTTAATTTTCGGAAGTTTTGCAAATATAACATGATATTACTAAAATTTAAAATTTACTCTTTATTTAATCTTAACACATTTACATTTGTTCAGCACTATGCTACAATGTATGTACAAATGTAATGAGGTGTAAAAATGAGCAATGAAGAAAAAATTAGAAATTTTTTAAAGCAAAATAATGGATATATAACAACTGCTGATTTTATTTCATTAGGAATAGGAAGACACTTAATTCCAAATTTTATAAATGTTGGTTTGGTAAGAAAAGTAGCTCATGGTTTATATATAGATAATCAGTTACTAGAAGATCCGTATTATATTTTACAAAAAAAGAATCCTTATGCAATATTTTCATTCAATACGGCATTCCATATTTTAAATTTAACTAATAGAACCCCCTATGAAATAGATATTAGTATTCCAAGAGGGAAGAGAGTTAGAGGAAATTATAATATTCACTATGTATCTTCTAATTTTTATGATATAGGTATTATAACAGTTGAAAGCCCATCGGGCAATCCTATTAAAGTATATAATGCCGAAAGATGTATATGTGATATGTATAGAATTAATAGGAGTTTTGATTTAGAATTACAAAATAGAATAATAGATTATTATTTTCACAGTAAAGAAAAAAATATAGACAGACTATTAGAATATGCAAAGATATTTGGTATATATGAAAAAATAAATACAATTGTGGAGTTGATGATGAAATGGTAAATAATTTTCAACAAAAAGCAAAAGAATTAGAAGAAAAATATAATATAAAATATTATGAAGCATTACAAAGATTTATGTTTGAAAGGATATTGGAAAGGATTTCTATTTCTAAATATAAAGATAATTTTATATTGAAGGGTGGGCTTTTACTTTCTGCTATTTTTGGGTTGATAATAGAACAACTAAAGATATGGATGCTACAATTAAAGGTATAGATATATCCAAAGAAAAAATGGTTGAAGTTTTAAATGAAATATTATCTATTAAATTGGATGATAATGTGAATTTTGACATTGTTGATGTAACTGATATTAGAGAAGAAGATGAATATGGTGGTAATAAATATCATATTGTTGGAAGAGTTAATAATACAAAAGTTAATTTAGAAATTGATATATCAACAGGTGATAAACAATTTTGTCGGAGAAGATAGAAACAATTTTAAGACATGGTAGATATAACAGTCGCATGAAAGATTTTTATGATGTCTATTTATTTTTAACAAAATTAAAGTATGATTTAAATATCGATGTTTTAAAAAAAGCTATTGATAATACATTTGTAAAAAGAGAAGCATTTGATTATTTAAATGATTATGAGCAAATAATTGATTCTATTATTGATAGTGAAAGAATCAATGATTTATGGAAGTCATATTGCAAGAATAATTATTATGCAAGAAATGTAGAAATTCGTAATATATTATTGTTATTAAAAACTTTTATACGAGAGTTAAATTTACAAGTTATCGCTCCTATATAAAATGAGTATCTATTTATTTTTTTTAAGTTTTGCAAACGTAACATGTTATTACTAAAATTTAAAAATGTTCCTTTTCTAAGGAATTATTTTATTTTTTCCTTAGGAAAGGAACGATGCATCCTATTATACAACTACCCCTATTAAAATATCCAATATTTTTTCTATTGCATTTATAATATCGCTATATTGAATAGAAATAGCATAACTATGGCTATTCTTAAAATTATTCCAATAAGATTCTAATATTTTGCTATTTGAAATCAACATATATCTTTCTTCTATTTCTTTCAACAAATCATGTTTTTCTCTTCGATTAAAAGTATTTATAATAGCTTTCCTTAAATTATTTTTATCAATTGTTTCATTCATTAAAATATACAAATCATAAAAATCTTTTGCCCTTGTATCACTTTCAGTATCTTCAATTAAAGTTTCAAATTTTTCCGCAATTATGCTTTCCTTAGTAAACGCCATGACATGAATATAAGTATTATCAAACATACTTTTATATCTAAATTCTATTTCTCTTGGAACAATAGGGTCTTTTGTAGTAATATCAATTTTCAAATTTAATTTTAATTCTTCTTTAATGCCCAATAACGATATTCTTATACCGCCATATCTATCCTCAACCCGAATTGCATTAGATTTTAGAAGTTTAAATTCTATACCATCGTTACCATCAATAGAAAGAATCTCCTTTATAATAGAATTTAATCTATCACTTTTAATCTCAATGCCTTTTATCATTGTATCCATATCACTAGTTGTTCTTCTTTCATCACCAAATAAGGCGGATAACAACAAACCGCCTTTAAGAATAAAATTATTTTTATATTTACTTACCGATATTCTATACAATAATCTTTCAAAAAAATACATTTGCATTAAATCTTGAGGCATAACATTATTTTTCTTTGCCCTATTATTAATTTTCACTTTTAAACTTTCACTGTTCACAATAAAGCCTCCATAAATTCTTTTACTTGTTCCTCTATTCCTAACTTTTTAGCATACTTATATAATTTAAAAGTATCATGTTTTTCTTCTCTATAATATTTTACAAAAGCATACTTAACATATTCAAAATAAAGATTATCTTTATTACTAATTAAATCACATAAACATCTTTCAACATCATAACATTTTATTTCTTTTCCTTGAGGACTTTTTATTTTTGTTTGACCTAGTTCAAATTTATTTTCGTCTACATAATGGAGTTTAACGTTTTTGTTTTTAATTAATGTTCCACTATAATTTCTTTTAACTGTAACATCATACTTAAGCGGAACTCTTTCACACAAATCATAGAAATACAAAGCAGTAAAATAAGAATAAACCGCATCACTAGCACCATAAAGTAATGCATAATATTCGTCACCAATTGAATCAGGAGAAATATAAACACCTCTTTTAAGTCGTTCTATTTTATTTTTCTTTACCAATCGAGTTAAAACAATTTTAGGTATATTTAATTTTGTCGTTTCTTTAGTAGTGACCATATTGTTTTTATTTAAAAGATTTAAAACTTGTTCTTCATAATTCATATACATCGTGTTCCTTTCATAAGGAAATTATATCATATTTTCCTTGAAAAAGGAACAACTTTATTTTCTTTTTATCCATTTCTTAACAACGACTCCCAAAAGAGCAATCAAAACGAACGCACCAGGAATCCATATCCACCAGCGATTCTCCTTCTTCGCTTCTTCTTTTACCTCTGATACAAAAGCATCCTCTTCCTTTATTTCCTCCTCTATTTTTTCTTCTTCTCTTGTCACATAAAGAACATAAGTACTCGAAGATTTATCCTCCGCCGTCACTTTGATACTAATCGCATTTTCTCCAACAACCAAAGGATACTCCTTTTCCACTTCTACTTTAGAAGTCTTTTTTTCTGGCTCCGCATTCAATATTATTTTCTCTGTTTCATAAGGAACCGTCAAAATATAAGTAAACACTTCTTTTTGAAAGTCGAAAGAAACCCCTTCTACTACCAAAGTCTTTAAAAAACTATTCGCATCCTTTTTCGCCGTCGTAGTTGTCGTTTTACTACTTGTAGAACTACTACTCTTACTAGGCACTTTATCTAAATAAATAAAACCCGTTAAATAAATGCCTGAACCAGACCCGATTTCAAAACTGGTCGTTCTCTCTTGCTTTTCTTTTCCAACAACGCCACCTTCAACAATTTTCATATAATCGTCAAAAACATCAAGAACATAAGCAACATGCCCGTAACCTTGAAACCCAGAATAAACAGCAATAGAATCCTCACGTGGTTCCTCTCCCACTTCATATCCAGCATTCTTAGCACTCTTAAGCCAATTCACCGCATTCCCCCAGCCACCTGGTAAAGCAATTCCTAATCGGTCATACACCTCTTGCCATACCACTCTTGTACAAGGAACACTTTCTTCACCATTAAATGTTTGCGTTTTTGGATAAGGATTCGTTGCAGAAAAAACAAGCATTGGGCTAAAAAAGCCTAAAACAATTAAAAATATAATTCCTTTTTTCATAAACCTCACCACTTATCACATGTTAAAGAGTATTCCTCGCAAACCTCATTTGTAAGCAACTTATCATAAGGTCCATATACCCCATAACCAGGTAGCGTTACATAAATCGCCCCTTTAAAAGTATCCCCTATATCCTCTTCAACACTTTTTTTACTTTCCTTTAACTCTTTATTCAAATCATGATAAGACGTATTGCTAATCGTTAAATATTCATACTTATAATCGACACCATGTCCATCAATCACTTTTGTAAACTTAACTCCCTTTATGTTTTTCTTTTCCATTTTCGTAACAACATTTTTGGCTTTTTCTTCTTTGTCTGTATCATAAGTAAATTTATTTTTTACCGCATCCTGAAAATCTTCTAGCACCAAATCAATGCCATCTTCCCCTTTATCTTCATTCCATCCAACCGTAATCTTTTTCTTACCGGCAAGTTCTGGAAAAACCTCTTCCATATTCGTAATAAAATAATAACCTCCCGGTTGCGTATAATTATAATAATTTATCGTCACAGAAATATAATCATTCAAATTAATCTTATCAATCGTGGAACTACTTTTACTACCCGTACTGGTGCTTGTACCCGTACTTGCACCGGAACTTGTACTTGTACTAGAAGAAGTAGTTTCTTTTTCAGTTGTTTTTTCCTTTTCCCAAACTGCTTTTAAAGTTAAGTCTTCCTGTATTAAAGTCGAAAAATCAAATTCCTTATCATTCAAAGTCCAAGAAACAAACGTATACCCTTCCCTTTTAGGGTCTTCCGGCTTTGTTAAACTACCACCCTCCAAAACTTTTATCGGAGAAATTAACTCTCCACCATTGGTATCAAACAAAACAGTATACGACTTTTCTTCTTCCTTGATTTCTTCTTTTTCCTCAGGTTCATAAATAGGATGTTCGATTCCCCGAGAAGCCTTTACCAAATAAAAGACCACCAAACCTGCAACAACAAGAACCACCCCTAAAACAATGAAAATCCATTTTTTATTTTGCCAAAACTTTTTCATACCACAACTTCCTTTTTTTCTAATTCTAACACATTCTATTCCAAAAGAAAATAAAGAGTTCCCCTTTAAGAAACTCTTTTTCCCACTACAACAAGTCTACCATCTTTGTTTGAATACTCACAAGTCGATAACGTAATTAGCTTTTCTGGATACGTTGCACTATTACCAGTAGAATACAAAGATAACTCTGTAATATTTTTAATATATTCCTGATAAGATTCTTCGTCTTGCTCCCCATAAAATTGATAATACTTAAACACCTCATCTTGCACATTATAAACTTTCGACAAAAAAACAGCAATAATTTCATACTCTTCTTTTTCTTCTAGCGTATAGTAAAAAAAGGTTTTATGGTCCTCATAAAAAGACTTTTTCTTATAATTTAACAAATCATGAAACATCGTCCCATTATTCATATTATGGCCATGAATCAAAATATTGATATCCCGAGGTGCCATATCGGCATGCTTATCAATATATAAAGACCCTGCTGTACTCTTCTCTTTATAAAAATCCCTTCTTAAATAATAATCTTCTCCCCTCGTAAATAAAACCGGATAATCAATTTTGGTATTTGGAATCGTAAGCCACCCAATTAAATCACCATTCTCTTCTAAAAGCTTTTGCATCTCAAGTATTTTTGGATCCATTTCTTTATCAGGTAATACAATATCTTGCATCTCTATTTTCGGTTGGTGAACAACCAAATTCCTTTGCCAAAAAAGAAACCCTAAAAAAAGAAAAGAAAAAACAAAAAGAAGTAACATACCTATTTTCAAAACTCTTTTGTTCTTTTCCTTTTCTTTCATACAAATTCCCTTGCTTCTATCTTTAGTATTTTCGCATTTCAAAGGATTTATACTAACGTTAAATTCACTTTTTCTTTTTCTTTATCAATAGCATCGACTTTGCAGTTTACAATATCCCCCACATGAATGACATCCAAAGGATTTTTCACAAATTCTTTACTTAATTTCGAAATATGAATAAGTCCATCATTATGAAGTCCAATATCCACAAAAGCTCCAAAAGAAACCACATTACGAACCGTTCCCACGAGTTCCATCCCTACTTTTAAATCGTCTAGAGTTAAAACATCGCTCTTAAGTAGCACATCGTCCAAACTATCTCTTGGATCAAGTCCAGGGGTTACAAGTTCTTTTAAAATATCCTCTACCGTATAAACATCCGCCTTTAACTCTTCACTTAATTTTTGTGCATCAACACTTAAAATAGTCTTTACAAAGTTTTCGTCTTTTTTTGTAATATTCAAGTTTAACTTATTTAAAATATTTTTAGTAAGTTCATAACTTTCCGGGTGAATCTTAGTTTTATCAAAAGGATTATCTCCGTCATTGATTCGTAAAAATCCAATTGCTTGTTCATAAATTTTATCACTCATACCCGTCAGTTTCTTAATCTCTTCTCTATTTTTAAAAGCATGGTTCTTCTTAAACTTCTCAATACTTTCAATACACTTTTTATTTAGCCCCGAAATATAATTCAAAATACTTGGACTCGCCGTATTAATATTTACCCCCACTTCATTCACGATTTTAGAAACGGTAAAATCTAAGGCTTCCGTTAAGTCTTTTTGATTTACATCATGTTGGTATTCTCCAACCCCAATACTTTTCGGATCAATTTTTACCAGTTCAGATAATGGATCCTGAATTCTTCTTCCAATAGAAATAGCACTTCTTTTTTCCACCGTTAAATCTGGAAATTCTTCAATGGCTAATTTACTTGCAGAATACACACTGGCTCCTGCTTCACTCACCAAATTAAATTTTACATCCAGTCCCTTAATTGCCTCTGCAACAAATGCTTCACTCTCCCGAGAAGCTGTCCCATTTCCAATAGCAATAATATTCGCATTATACTTGGTAATTAATTCTCTTAATATTTTTGTTGCTTCTCCAAGTTTTTTATGAGGTTCATGCGGATAAATGGTCGCAATCTCTAAAACCTCACCATACGGATTTAAAACCGCCAGTTTACAACCCGTACGGAAGGCTGGGTCAAAACCAATCACAGTCTTATTCTTAATGGGTTTCGTCATTAAAAGTTTCTCTAAATTCTCTTTAAAAGTTTCAATAGCTTCTTTACTGGAACGATCAAAAAGCATCGTTCTTATTTCTCTTTCTACACTAGGAAGAATTAATCTCTTTAAAGCATCCTCTATGGCACCCTTTACCACCGGAACGACAAAAGATGCTGGATTCTTAATCACTTTCTCTTCATAATTGGCAAGAATTCTATCTTTATCATACTCCAAATGAATCGTTAAAATATCTTCATTTTCTCCCCGATTCATAGCCAAAACACGATAATGTTTCACATACTTAATACGGTCCGTTAAATCATAATACATTTCATACACTTTTTTCTCATCAACAGCATTCTTTTTCTTCTTACTTTCAATAAACCCAGTATTATAAATAAATTGACGTACCCAACTTCTTAAATAAGCATTATCACTTACCCACTCACTAATAATATAACAAGCATTCTCTATCGCCTTATCAACGGGCATATTAAAACCACTTGCTAAAGCATCTAAACTTCCATTCACCGGAAAAGCCATTATCTTTTTAGCCAAAGGCTCTAATCCCAATTTAATAGCTTCTGTTGCTTTCGTCTTTTTCTTTTCTTTAAACGGACGATACAAATCCTCTACTTCCACTAACTTTTCACAAGAACGAATCTTTAATTCTAATTCTTCCGTTAATAAATCTTTTTCCTTTATTAAACGAATAACATCTTCTTTTCTTTTCTCTAAATTACACAAATAAGCATAACTTTGCTCAATCGTTGCAATTTGTTCTTCATTCAAAGCTCCTGTTGCTTCCTTACGATATCTAGCAATAAAAGGAATTGTACAATCTTCACTTAATAACTTTAATACCGCTTGTACTTGACTTTCTTTTATATTTAATTCATTTGCTAATGCTTTTGTAATATTCATAATTCCCTCCGAAAAATAAGATATAGAGGCATCTCTATATCTTATCCCTACTTTCATTATAATCTATATTTCCTAAGAAATCTAGATGGAATTATATTTTCCTACAAGAAAATATAACATCGTTTTTATCTTTATATTTTATTATATTTTTATTATAATGAAATACGAGGGGGAATTAAAATGATTAAAAGAGAACAATATCTAAAAAGAATGAGAGAATATTATTCTTCTAATCTTATTAAAGTCATTACAGGAATTCGTAGATGTGGTAAATCCACACTTTTAAAACAAATTATAGAAGAAATCAAAGAACAAAACGTTAAGGAAGACAACATCTTATACATTAATTTTGAAGATGCTACTTACAAATTTATAACAGATTATAAAGAACTCAATAAATATGTCAAAGAGAAAATAAAAAACAACGACAAATATTATCTTTTTTTCGACGAAATCCAATTCATAAAAAATTGGGAAAAAGCCATTCATTCTTTGAAAACAACCTTGAATGCATCCATCTTTATAACCGGTTCCAATTCTAAAATTCTATCAAATGAATTAGCAACCCTTTTATCAGGAAAATATGTTTCCTTTACAATCGCTCCTTTTTCCTTTAAAGAAGTAGTAGAACTTAAAGAGTTAAAAGATAAACAATCTATAGAAGATGCTTTTAACGATTATCTCCTATGGGGTGGAATGCCACAAAGATTCCTATACACAAGAGAAGAAGTAAGAAACGTTTATCTAACCGATATTTATGATTCCATTGTATTAAAAGAAGTCATAAAAAGAAATGCCATTTCCAATATCACCTTATTTGACAGAATCATGATATATATAGCTACAAATCCTTCTCAAATTTTTTCTCCTCAAAAAATGATAAAAGAATTAGCAAATGAAAAAATATTTATTTCTACAAAAACCATCTATAAATATTTAGATTATGCTCTATCCGCTATGCTTATAGAAAAAACTTCTTCATACGATATAAAAGATAAAAAAATATTAACTAGAAAAGATAAATATTATTTAACTGACTTAGGTTTAGGACAAATATTAAATAGAAATAAAAAGACTCAAAATGAATTCTACTTAGAAAATATTGTTTTTAACGAATTAAAGAATCGTGGTTATCATGTCAATATTGGCAGTAAAGAAATTAGTTTTGTGGCAGTCAAACATAATCAAATAGAATATTACCAAGTTACCTTTACTCTAGCAGATAAAACTTGTGAAGAAAGAAAATTTGGTGCCTATGATTTCATTAATGATAATTACCCTAAATATGTACTATCAACAGATAAACTAGATTATTCACAAAACGAAATCATTCATAAAAATATTATTGACTGGCTATTAGAAAACAATTAATACCTAAAGTTTTTCGGTTACAGACGAAAAACTTTTATTTTTTATCTTTTTTTCGGCTACAGCCGAAATTTAACCCAACAAAAAATAGATATATTTCAATCTACTTTTATTCCGTTGCACTTCTTAAATATATTTTTCCACTTATTTTTTTACCCATATCCGCTCTTTGGTCTTCAGCAGTATTTTTATAAGTTACTGTTAATGTATAATTTTTAGTTTCACCACCATTGATTGTGATTAAATTGGTATTTAAGTTAACTGAACCTTCCCCACCAGTTTGACTTGTTGGAAAAGTTCCACTACCAATAGATACTCCATTTTCTTTCAAATCATAAGTAATATCTCCTGTACTTGTAAATGTATTTGTAATATCAGATATAGCAATATGATAAGATAAATTCACAGAAGATTTTACTGAAAAAGTTTTGGTAAAAGTATCACCTGGAATCATATTTTCAATTTGAACAACATTATCTTCAGTTAAACTTGTCTCAACATTTTCTGTGATAACACTATGCTCTAAATTATCACCCGTTTCTGTTTTTGTCGTTGTCGTATAAAAAGCAAAACTTACTGCAGCAATAGAAGCAATAAATACCACAACCGCTATAATAGAAATTATAAGCGTCTTTTTATTCTCTGACATTCTTAATCACCTATTTCTTATCTTTATTATCTATTATTCTATTTTTTTTGTCAATTATAATTATTTTTCCTTAAGGCAATCGCATAAAAATTTGACGTAAAGTAATAATATTCCCAAAAATAGAGGATTTGAGCAAAATTTTCTTGATTTTGAAATTAAAAATCATATTTCATTATATGCTTAAAAAAATAATTACTAATTTGATTATTTGCATTGATTATAGGCAATTATTTTATGTCAATAGTTTTTCTTGAATTTTTTTATGCGATTGCCATAATTTTTCCTTTAACTTTTCTTGACATAAAACAATATATATAACACTAATCTTTTTTTAACATCTGTTTTTGATTGGTCCGTACTACTTTCATTTGGATATTTGACTAGTAAATAATAATATTTTGTATCATGACCAGTAGTTGTATTGATGGTTCTTTGTGATAAGTCAACTATTTTACTATATTCAGGGCCTTCAGTAGCACTAGTAATACTTCCTTTTTTTGGCTCTTCAGGAGATGTAGCTTTTAACAATTTACCAGAAGCAATCTTTTGTCCTCCTAAACCATTATCAGTCTCTTTTGCATCAGTTAACTTTTTAGT